>NZ_JAATOS010000050.1:0-16992 GCF_011806505.1 Salipiger sp. HF18
CAAGGTCGCAGGCACCGAGAACGGCATCACCTCGCTGCAGATGGACATCAAGGTCGCGGGCATCACCCCCGAGATCATGAAGCAGGCCCTGGCACAGGCCAAGGCAGGCCGTCTGCACATCCTCGCCGAGATGGCCAAGGCGCTCACCGAAGCCGGCGAGTTCTCGGTCCACGCACCGCGCATCGAGACGATGCAGATCCCGACCGACAAGATCCGTGAAGTGATCGGCTCGGGCGGCAAGGTGATCCGCGAGATCGTCGAAGTGTCCGGCGCCAAGGTCGACATCAACGACGATGGCGTGATCAAGATCGCCTCCGCCAACGGCGAGGCCATCCAGAAGGCCTACGACATGATCTACTCGATCGTCGCAGAGCCCGAGGAAGGCCACGTCTACAAGGGCAAGGTCGTGAAGATCGTCGACTTCGGCGCCTTCGTGAACTTCTTCGGCAAGCGTGACGGCCTCGTGCACGTCAGTCAGATCGAGAACCGCCGCCTGAACCATCCCTCGGACGTTCTGAAGGAAGGCCAGGAAGTCTACGTCAAGCTGCTTGGCTTCGACGACCGCGGCAAGGTCCGCCTGGCGATGAAGATGGTCGACCAGGAAACCGGTGAAGAGCTGCCGGAAGAGAAGAAATCGAAGAAGGAAGAGGCAGCCGACTGAGGCTGCCCACCCTCTGAATAATGAAACGCCCCGGTCATCGTGCCGGGGCGTTTTCGTTTGGGCGGGCTTTCCGGCCGGATTGAGGCGCGGTCAGTTGCGGCGCGAGGCCGGTATTGCGTCCTCGGGGGCAAAGACCAGCGACGGCGTGTCTGCGCTGGCCCAGAAGCCCTCGAAGAAGCGGGCAGGGTCGGCCTGCCGGCGGCGCTCGTCGGTGAGCGCGAGCAGCCCCGCCACGTCGTCGTAGCCCCAGCTCAGCAGCATCCCCGGCGCCGCGACGGCCGCGAGCTTCTCGCCGGGCAGCACGGTGGCCGGGTTGTCGCGCGAGAAGGACTCGGTGGCGCAGCTGCGCGAGGCCTCGCGCCATTCGCTCCAGAGCACCACACCGTCGAGCCCCAGCGCCTCGAGATAGCGCCCGAGCGCGGGCTCCATCACCGCGGGGAGCAGGTCCTCCTCGGGCGTGTAGAGGCCGGTTAGGGCGCAGTACTCCGCCAGCCCGGCGGCGATCTCGGCATCGTCCTCGGAAATCTCGCCCGCGATCACCTGAAGCCAGACGATGCGGGCGAAGCGTTCGAAGTCGGAGATGCCGAGCGCCATCGCGACCTCGGACCAGGGCACGGCGGTGCCGGTCTGCTTGATCAGGTCCTCGAACCCCTCGGGCGCGGGGTTGGCCGGTTCCGGCAGGTCGCCCTCCTCGATGCGGTCGACCAGCATCTCGGGGTCGAAGGGCAGGCGCACGGGCCCGTAGCTCGCGGTCTCCGGGGTGTAGCCCGGAACGCGGAAGAACGGGTTCAGGACCACGAAGACATGATCGTAGTCGTACTTCCACCAGTCGAGGACGGGGACATTGTCATAGGGGTGTTCAAGCCGGCGCGGCACGTCGGCCTGCAGCTTCTCGGAAAAGACGTCATTCATCGCATCGCCCATATCATGTGCGTATGGCGGTCCACAACGCGGGTGGAAATCGCATTGCATCACGCCTTGTTCGTAACGGAGGGAAAATTACGACTTTGTTAATCTTCTTATGGTGGAGTAATGCTAGATAGGATCTGCAAGCTCCACTCACGGACGGCCGCAGACAGGTGGGCTTCAGGCGGGGATTCCTGAAGCCCACCGCGTTATCTGGGGCATTTCCAGTGATGCCGGATTTTGTATTTGTTTCCCTATGGTTTCCTGGTGATGGTGTGCCCGTTTTGTCCGATATCCGGACGCCGGTGAGGGTCCGATTTCAGGAAACGCCTTATTTCCCTTGTATGCTGATCTTTCATGAAATCCCGTGCCCAAGCGTTTTGCGCCGCCGGGGCGTTCACGAAATCCGAAAAAATGACACAAAACTTACCTCTGCGACGGTCTATCGCCCCCTCTGACGCTGCGTCCGAAGTGGTCTTCGACCCGGCGCGCGCACCGAATCAGCCGGGCGGGGGCAAAAAAAGGCCGGGCAAAAAGCCCGGCCAGGTCCAACAGGGAGGTGCATGTGATTGCCCGCACATGCAACGGGACGTTTCGAATATAGGAGTTAGCCCTGTTCTGACAATGCGTCTCTGATCTGCCTCAAGTGCAACGCCGGTTTTCCGCTGATGGGGCAGGGAGGCCGCGAGAGCTCCCGCATGACGTGTGTCGGAACGAATGGTGCTCCCGTTCGTTCGACCATAACACCGCGGACAGCTTCCGGTCTGCGCCACACCACGCCAACCCTTTCACGCCAGACAGCTCGCCAGAGAGAAAGCGAAGGACCCATGGCAGAGAAGCCGACACTTACCTCCACCTCCGGAGCGCCGTCCCCGACGAACCGCACCTCGCAGACCGCCGGCCGCCGCGGCCCGGTGCTGATGCAGGACCACCATCTCCTTGAAAAGCTGGCACATCAGAACCGCGAGCGGATCCCCGAGCGCGTCGTGCACGCCAAGGGGTGGGGGCTGCAGGGCACCTTCACCGTGACCCACGACATCACGAGATACACCTGCGCCAACCTGTTTTCCCAGATCGGCAAGACCACCGAGGTGCTCTCGCGCTGGTCCACCGTGGCGGGCGAACGCGGCGCCGCCGATGCCGAGCGGGACGTGCGCGGCTTCGCCCTCAAGTTCTACACAGACGACGGCAACTGGGACATGGTCGGCAACAACACGCCGGTTTTCTTCGTCCGGGATGCCTTCAAATTTCCGGATTTCATCCGCACACAAAAGCGGCATCCGAAGACCAACATGCGGTCTCCGGAGGCAATGTTCGACTTCTGGGCGAGTCAGCCCGAATCAATTCACCAGGTCACCATCCTCATGTCGGACCGCGGCATCCCGCGCTCTCCGGCCCACATGAACGGCTACGGCTCGCACACGTTCTCGATGTGGAACGCCGCCGGCGAGCGCCACTGGGTCAAGTTCCACTTCCATACCGGTCAGGGCCACGAGTGGCTTTCGGATGCGAAGGCCGCCGAGATCATCGGCAAGACCCGCGAGAGCTACCAGGAAGAGCTCTGGAACATGGTGACCGAGGGGCGCTTCCCGAAATGGACAATGTTCATCCAGGTGATGACCGAGGAGCAGGCGCTTGAGACGCCGTTCAACCCGTTCGACCTGACCAAGGTCTGGCCGCACGCGGACTACCCGCTGATCGAGGTGGGCGAGCTCGAGATGCACACCATCCCCGAGAACTACTTCCAGATGGTCGAGAACGCCGCCTACAACGTCAACAACGTGGTGCCCGGCATCGGCTTCTCGCCGGACAAGATGCTGCAGGCGCGGATCTTCTCCTACGCCGACGCGCACCGCTACCGGCTTGGCACCCATTACGAGGCGCTGCCGGCGAATGCCCCCAGGAACGGCCGGGTGAACCACTACCACAAAGACGGCGCGATGCGGTTCTTCACCAACGACTTCGGCAATTCCGACGCCTATTACGAGCCCAACCAGTATGATGGGCCGGTGGCGGACGAGAGCGTGCAGGAGCCGCCGATGCGCATCGACCCCGAGGCTGTTGCCGCGCGCTTCGATCAGGTCGAGGACGACATCGACTACGTCCAGCCCCGCGCGCTTTACGCCGACGTGCTGAACGACGAGGAGCGCGACCGGCTGCACCGCAACATGGCCGGCGGCATGGCGCCCTGCACCGACGGGGTCAAGGAGCGCTGGCTGGCGGTTCTGAAGAAGGTCCACCCGGAGTACGAGGCCGGGGTGCGCCGCGCGCTCGAGACCGGCGAGCACGGCGATCCGTCGCTGCCGGTGACCGACGACACGCCGATCCGCGCCGCCGAGTAACCCCGAGCCTCAGGAAAAAGCGAAGGGCCGCCCTGATCCCCGGGGCGGCCCTTTGTGTCTTCTGTCGAAGGGGGCGCTGCCCCCGTCCGCGTGCCGCGGACTCCCCCGGAGTTTAAGGGCAAGATGAAGCGCGGGGTCGCGGCGCCCTGTCTTCATCTTGCCGGATAAACTCCCGCCGGAGGCAGGCCGGACACTGCGGCCGGGCGCTCTGCCGCTCAGGCCACCAGACGGTAGCCGCCCGACTCGGTGACGAGGATGCGCGCGTTCGAGGGATCGGGCTCGATCTTCTGGCGCAGGCGGTAGATGTGGGTTTCCAGCGTATGGGTGGTGACGCCGGCGTTGTAGCCCCAGACCTCGTGCAGCAGCACGTCACGAGGCACCACGCCTTCGGTCGAGCGGTAGAGGAACTTGAGGATGTTCGTCTCCTTCTCGGTCAGGCGGATCTTGCGCTCGTCATCGGTGACCAGCAGCTTCATCGCGGGCTTGAACGTGTAGGGGCCCACGGTGAAGACGGCGTCTTCGGACTGCTCGTGCTGGCGCAGCTGGGCGCGGATGCGGGCCAGCAGCACGGGGAACTTGAAGGGCTTGGTCACGTAGTCGTTGGCGCCGGCGTCGAGCCCGAGGATGGTGTCCGCGTCGGTGTCGTGGCCGGTCAGCACGATGATCGGTGCCTTGACGCCCTGCTTGCGCATCAGCCGGCAGAGCTCGCGCCCGTCGGTGTCGGGCAGGCCCACGTCGAGGATGATGAGCTCGTAGTTCTGCTCCTTGACCCGCGCCATGGCGGCGGCGCCGTTCTCGGCTTCGAAGACCTCGAAATCCTCGGTCATCACGAGCTGCTCTGCCAACGCCTCGCGCAGGTCGTCGTCGTCGTCCACAAGCAGGATATTCTTGATCTGCGCCATGGGCTTGTCTCCTTGTCGTTTCGACATCACATGGAAACACCGTTGCGTGTGGGCAAGTTTTGCTGCACCAGTCTCACGCCCTCGTGTTGACGGAGGGCTTTTGTTACAGGATCGCAGCTGCTTTGTTTCAGCGCGCTTGCCCGGAAGGTCCCACATGCCCCTCTCGCCGAACCTGATGGAGATCCTCGCGCGGGCCCGCGCCGACCTGCGCATGGGCGTGCCGGTGGTGCTCGCGGGGGCGGACGGGGCGGGGATGATGATGCTGGCCGCCGAGACGGTGTCGCAGGACCGGCTGGCGCTGTTCCAGGACGCCGGGGGCGAGGGCGACCTCGTGCTGACGGCACGGCGGGCGGCGACGCTGAAGGCGCGGGTCTATGACGGAGACCTGGCGCGGGTGGCGGTGCCGGCGGATGCCGGGCTCGACTGGGTGCGCAGCATCGCCGATCCCGCGGACGATCTGTCGATGCCGATGAAGGGCCCGCTGAAGGAGCGCCGCGGCGGCGACGTCTCGCTGCAGCGGCTTGCGCTCACGCTTGCCAAGTCGGCGCGACTGCTCCCCGCGGCCCTTCTGCTGCCGGTCGAGGCGGCGCGGGCGGTGGCGCTGCGCGAGAACCTGACGCTGGTGGACGGGGTGGCCGCCGCGCCGTCGATGCTGCTGCTCGCCAATCTCGATCACGTGGTCTCGGCGCGGGTGCCGCTGTCGCGGGCCGAGAACGCGCGGCTGCACATCTTCCGGCCGCAGGACGGCTCGGAGGAGCACTATGCCATCGAGGTCGGGCGGCCCGACCGCAGCGCCCCGGTGCTGGCGCGGCTGCATTCGGCCTGTTTCACCGGCGACGTGCTGGGCTCGCTCAAGTGCGATTGCGGCCCGCAGCTGCACGCGGCGCTCGGGCGCATGGGCGAGGAGGGGGCAGGGGTGCTGCTCTACCTCAACCAGGAGGGCCGGGGCATCGGGCTTGCCAACAAGATGCGGGCCTATGCGCTGCAGGACCAGGGGTTCGACACCGTCGAGGCCAACCACCGGCTGGGATTCGAGGACGACGAGCGCGATTTCCGGCTCGGGGCCGAGATCCTGCGCCGGATGGGGTTCGGTTCGGTGCGGCTGCTGACCAACAACCCCAACAAGCTGGCGATGATGGAGCGCTGCGGCCTCGCGGTGACCGAGCGGGTGCCGCTGAAGGTCGGCAAGACCGCGTTCAACGCGCATTACCTTGCCACCAAGGCGGCGAAATCCGGGCATCTGCTGTAGGACGTCGAGAAGGAGAGCACGATGGAGATGGTTCTGACGACCATGGGGCTGCGCTTTGCCGGGCGGGTCTGGCCCTGTTCCGTGGGACGCGGCGGGGTGAAGGCTGCCAAGCGCGAGGGCGACGGGGCGACGCCGGTGGGCGAGCACATGATCGTGGGAACGCTCTACCGGCCCGACCGGGTGCCGCGTCCGGCGCCCTGGGCCGAGCCGATCCTGCCGGGGGACCTGTGGTCCGACGACATGGGCGACGAGGCCTACAACCAGATGGTGCGCGCGCCTTACGCTGCGAGCCACGAGCGGATGCGCCGGGCCGATCCGCTCTATGACATCGTGCTGCTGACCGACTGGAACTGGCCCGAGGCGGTGCCGGGCTGGGGCTCGGCGATCTTCCTCCATCAGTGGCGGCGGCCGGGCTTTGCGACCGAGGGCTGCATCGCCTTCCGCCGTGACCATCTCCGGCTTGTCGCGGCATTGGCAGCGCCGGGCACGCGGTTGCTGGTGCCGGAGGGATTGGCGGGGTCGCGTCGGGGCGTGCGATTCTGATGTGCCACGTGGGGTGATGGGGGCGGAGGGGGCTCTGCCCCCGTCGCGTGCCGCGACTCCCCCGGAGTTTATTTGGCAAGATGAAGGGTGGGGTCAGCGCGTCCTTCGGGTGGTGTTCATCGGGATATGGGTGTGGCCGGGGTGACGTCCGGGCGGCATGCGTTGTGGTCCGGGTCTGTCTGGACTGCGCGTCGGGATGGAGCGGCGAGGGTGCCGGCGGGCACCGCCCGCGTCGCGTGCAGCGGCTCTCCCGGAGTTTATCCCGGCAAGATGGAGGGCGGGGTCAGCGTGCCATGCGGGTGACGCTCATCGCGATGTGGGTGCGGCGGATGGCGGCGGCGGCCTCGGTGTCGCCGGTGGCGAGCGCGGCGGCGGTGTCCTGCATCTCGGAGAGGAAGATCGCGCATTCCGAGGCGAGGTCCATGCGCGGGATCGATTGCAGCCAGATCCGGGCGGTGAGGAAATAGAGCCGTTCGGCGGTGGCGCGCAGCGGCAGATTGTCGGTGAGCGACAGGCCGAAGCCATGGTAGTCCATGTTGAGCTGCGCGAAGCTGCGGGCGTCGGGGCTGGCGACAAGTGCCGTGCCGCGGGCGACATGGTCGGCGATGCCGGCCTGCACCTCGGCGGTGACCGGGGCCGGGTCGAGGTGGCCGACGAGCTCGGCGAGGTGCAGGCGCAGGCCGTAGACCTGTTCCATGCGCGCGAGATCGACGTCCGTCACCAGCGTGCCGACGCCGTGGCGGCTTTCGACGAGGCCCTCGTCCTCGAGCCGGGCCAGCACCCGGCGCAGCGGCGTGCGCGAGGTGCCGAACTCGTCTGCCAGCGCGGTCTCGGAAAGGCGGGTGCCCGGCGGGTAGTCGAGCAGGCAGATCCGGCTGCGCAGTTCCGCGTGCAGGCGCTGGTGGCGCGCCGCGGCGGTGCTCACGCGGCGATGCTTTTCGCGATGCCCTCGAGCATGGTCAGGCATTGCGAGAGCTGGTCGCGCGAGACGTATTCGTCGGGCTTGTGGGCCTGCGCGATCGAGCCCGGGCCGCAGACCACCACGGACATGCCCATCTCCTGGAACAGGCCGGCCTCGGTGCCGAAGGGCACGACGCCGGTGTCGTGGTTGCCGGTGAGCTGCGCCACGAGATCGCGGGCGGCGTTCTCGGGCATCGGCTCGAGCCCCGCGACCTCGCCGATCACCTGCGTGTCGATGCGGGCGGCGGGGTTGACCTTGCGCATGGCGGGCAGGAGCTCGGTCTCGACATAGGCCTGCAGCGCGTCCTTGACGAAGGCGGCGTCGCCCTGCTGGGCCGGGCGCATCTCCCAGTCGAGCTCGGCGAGGCCGGGGATCACGTTGTGCGCCACACCGCCCTGCAGGCGGCCGACATTGATCGTGGTCCAGGGCGGGTCGAAGCGCGAATTGGCCGGCGTGCGTGTCTTCAGCGTCTCGGCGAGGCTCATCAGCCGGGTGACGTAGCGCACCGCGTATTCCACCGCGTTGACGCCGCGCTCGGGGGCGGAGCCGTGGCCCTCGAGCCCGTGGAAGCGGCAGGTGTACTCGCAGCAGCCCTTGTGGCCCTCGATGATGCGCATGTCGGTGGGCTCGCCCACGATGGCCATGCGCGGGCGGTAGCCGCGGCGCTGCAGCTCGGGCACCAGCGCGCGGGCGCCCATGCATCCGATTTCCTCGTCATGGGTGAAGCACAGGTGCACCGGCCGCTTCAGCGGCGTCTCGCAGAGCGGCGAGGCCATGGCCAGCGCGGCGGCAATGAAGCCCTTCATGTCGCAGGCGCCACGGCCGTGCAGCAGGTCGTTGCGCTCGGTGAGGGCGAAGGGGCTCGAATGCCAGACCTGGTCGGTGACCGGCACCACGTCGGAATGGCCCGAGAGCACCACGCCGCCCGGCACGTCCGGGCCAATGGTGGCGAACATGTTGGCCTTGGCGCCGGAGGAATCGGCGAAGAGCTCGACCTTGGCGCCGTGGTGTTCGAGCCGGTCCGCCATCCAGCCCATCATGTCGAGGTTGCTGTCGCTCGAGACGGTGGGAAAGGAGATGAGCTCGGCGAGGATCGTTTCGGTGGCTTGCAGCATCGGGTCAGTCCTTCACGAACATCTTGCGGGGGCGGTCGCAGAAGCATTCTGCCGGGCCGTCTTCGGTGATCAGGATGGATTCGGTGATCTCGAGCCCCCAGTCGGACATCCACAGGCCGGGCATGAAGTGGAAGGTCATGCCGGGTTGCAGCACTGTCTCGTCCTCGGCACGCAGCGAGATGGTGCGCTCGCCCCAGTCGGGCGGGTAGCTGAGGCCGATGGGATAGCCGCAGCGGGCGCCGCGCTCGATGCCGGCGCGCTCCAGAGGGGCGGCCAGCGCGTTGGCAATGTCGCAGGCGCGGTTGCCGGCGCGGGCGGCCTCGATCCCGGCCTCGAGCCCTTCGACGAGGGCGGCCTCGGCGGCAAGGAAGAGGTCGGGCGGCTCGCCGAGGAAGATCGTGCGGCAGAACGGCGTGTGGTAGCGGCGGTAGCAGCCGGCGATCTCGAAGAAGGTCGCCTCGCCCTTGTTGAAGGGCCTGCCGTCCCAGGTCAGGTGCGGGGCGGCGGCGTCCGAGCCCGAGGGCAGCAGCGGCACGATGGCGGCGTAGTCGCCCCAGTCGTCGCCGACGCCGAGGATGGCGTCGCGCTGGATCTCGGCCACCACCGCGTTCTTGGCCACGCCGGGCTCGACGCGCTCGAGCAGGCCGTCGACGATCTTTTCCGAGATCTTCGCGGCCTTGCGCATGAAGGCGATCTCTTCCGCGGACTTGATGCCGCGCTGCCAGTTCACCAGCGCCGTGGCGTCGATGAGCTTGGCCTGCGGCAGGCTGGCGGCGAGCGACATGTAGGCCTTGGCGGAGAAGTAGTAATTGTCCATCTCGACGCCGAGGCGCGCGCCCTCGTGGCCCATGCCGATCAGGCGCTGGGCGAGGTCCTCCATCGGGTGACGCTCGGTCGACTGCACGTAGTTGTCGGCGTAGCCGATGACGCGGTCGTCGCCCATCCATACCGTGCGCACCGCGCCGTTGGTGTCCTGGTTGCGGCCCCACCACACCGGGTCGGCGTCCTGGAACACCAGGACGCCCTGGTGCACGTAGAAGGACCAGCCGTCATAGGCGGTGAGCCAGGCCATGTTCGAGGGGTCGGTGACCAGCAGTACCTCGATGCCCGCGCGCTCCATGGCGGCACGGGTCAGCGCGAGACGTCGTTCGTATTCCGCCTCGGAGAAGGGAAGATCCTTCTGGAATCGGTGCTGGCGCATGGGAAACTCCGGTCTTGGGTCTCTGTCCAGCTAGACTGTTGTGTACAACTCTGGCTGCCATAAACCGACATCCGGTGTCGCAAGCAGGGCATTCTGACGAAAATGGCCGCGACTGCCGAAAAATCATGCAAACGCAGACTCGAAACTGCGTGATTTCAAGGGGTCAGGCCGGGTTCAAGACCTTCGTGGCCGCCCGACGCCCCGAAGAGTTTCCCAAGGGGAAGCGCCGATTTTCCCGATGAGGGGCGGTCCTATGGCGCTTTTCGCCTGCAGAGTGCCGCTTTTCTGCCCGGGCTTCCCGTCTTCGCCGGGCTAGCCTTTGTTTCGCGCCTATCCGGTTGCAAGACTTCGCCGGACGCGGTTTAGTTTGGGGCAAGACAGCGGAAACAATCCGCGAGACATAAACGGGGAGCCGGATTTGCCAGATACCGGAGTAAACGACGCATTCGTCGCCTTCGAACGTGTTCAGAAAAGCTATGACGGCGAGACACTCGTCGTCAAAGACCTGAACCTCTCTTTGCCCAAGGGCGAGTTCCTGACCATGCTCGGGCCGTCCGGATCGGGCAAGACCACCTGCCTGATGATGCTGGCGGGGTTCGAAACGGCCACCCATGGCGAGATCAAGCTCGACGGGGTCAGCATCAACAACATCCCGCCTCACAAGCGCGGCATCGGGATGGTCTTCCAGAACTACGCGCTCTTCCCCCACATGACCGTCGCAGAGAACCTCAGCTTCCCGCTCGAGGTGCGCAAGATCGGCAAGTCCGAGCGCGAGCAGAAGGTCAAGCGGGCGCTCGACATGGTCGAGATGGGCGCCTTTGGCGGCCGCCGTCCGGCGCAGCTTTCGGGTGGTCAGCAGCAGCGGATCGCCCTGGCCCGCGCGCTGGTGTTCGAGCCGGAGCTGGTGCTGATGGACGAACCGCTCGGCGCGCTCGACAAGCAGCTGCGCGAGAAGATGCAGTTCGAGATCACCAGCCTCGCGCACCAGCTCGGCATCACCACGGTCTACGTGACGCACGACCAGACCGAGGCGCTGACCATGTCGGACCGCGTGGCGGTGTTCAACGACGGCCGGATCCAGCAGCTCGCGCCGCCGGACGAGCTTTACGAGGCGCCGCAGAACAGCTTCGTGGCGCAGTTCATCGGCGAGAACAACACGCTGGAAGGTGTGGTGAAGGAGATCAGCGGAGACCGCTGCACCGTGCAGCTGGACGGGGGCGAGATGATCGACGCCCGCCCCGTCAACGTGAGCAAGGTCGGCGACCGCACCCGCGTGTCGATCCGGCCCGAACGGGTCGAGCTTGACCCGCAGCTTGGCGATGAGTCCCATACCCTGAAGGCCACGGTAAAGGAATTCATCTACATGGGTGATATCTTCCGCACCCGGCTTTCGGTGGCAGGCAACGACGAGTTCGTCATCAAGACGCGTAACCGTCCTGACCAGCGCCGCCTGCGCCCGGGCGAAGAGATCACCATCGGCTGGTTGCCGGAGGATTGTCGCGCGCTCGACGCCGACTGACGCGCGTGCCGGCGCCTTGCGCCGGCCGGGTTGCAGTACATCGGAAGGGGCGGGCGATCCCGCCTCCCGCCGGACAGGACCGTCGCGTAGACCCGTCGTGCGGTTCGTACATAGTGAACGGGTTGAAATGGGAGCCAATAGCATGAAATTCAGCAAAACCCTTCTGGCAACGACGGCGCTGACGGTCGCCGCGGGTGCAGTGGCGGCGCAGGAAATGTCCGACAGCATGACCATCGTGTCGTGGGGCGGCGCCTACCAGAACAGCCAGATCAAGGCCTATTCCGAGCCTTACCTTGAGATGCACCCCGAGCTTCAGATCTCGTGGGACGAATCCTCGAACGAGGCAGTGGCCAAGCTGCGCGCCATGAACGAGGCCGGCAACATCACCTGGGATCTCGTTGACGTGGAAGCGGCCGACGCAATCCGCCTGTGCGACGAAGGCCTTGCGATGGAGGTCGACCACGACGAGATCCTGGCGGCAGGCGAAGACGGCTCGTCCGCCACGGACGACTTCGGCGATTCCATCGTGTCCGACTGCTTCATCCCGCAGATCGTGTTCTCGACCACCGTGGGCTACCGTACCGATCTCGTGGGCGACACCCCGCCCAGCGACATCTGCGCGATCTTCGATCTGGAAACCTATCCGGGCAAGCGGTCGCTGAACAAGCGTCCCATCGGCAACGTCGAATGGGCCCTGCTCTGCGACGGCGTCCCCAAGGACGAGATCTACGACGTGCTGGCGACCCCCGAAGGGCAGGACCAGGCGCTGGCCAAGCTCGACAGCATCAAGGACCAGGTGGTCTGGTGGTCGGCTGGTGCCGATACGCCGCAGCTGCTGGCCGATGGCGAAGTGATCATGGGATCGACCTACAACGGTCGCCTGTTCTCGGCCATCGCCGAGCAGGATCAGCCCATCGGCATGCTGTGGGATGCACAGATGCTCGACTTCGACGGCTGGATCATCCCCGAAGGTCTGCCCGAGGACCGTCTGGCCCGCGTGAAGGACTTCCTGCTCTTCGCCACCGACACCCAGCGCCTGGCCGATCAGGCCGCCTACATCTCCTACGGCCCGGCCCGTGCCTCGTCCGCGCCGCTGGTCGGCAAGCACGCCGAGCTCGGCATCGAGATGGCGCCGCACATGCCGACCGATCCGGCCAACGCCACCAATGTCTTCGTGACCCAGTACGAATTCTGGGCTGACTATCGCGACGACATCGACGCGAAATTCCAGGCCTGGCTGGCCAAGTAAGTCAGCGTGGGGGCGGACCAGGCGTCCGCCCCCGCCGCGACGGGCACCTGCCCGCAACAGTGCATCCGCAAGAGACCGCACGGAAATAACATGACAACGGGGACCCCCATGACCGATGCAAGCGCAGAGGACAAAGCCTCCGGCCCGATGCTGGCCGCCGATGGCACGCCGCTGAAGAAAAGCCTGGCACGGGCGCTGCGGATGGAAAAGATCCGGGCATCGATGCTGATCGCACCGCTGCTGCTTTTCGTGCTCGTCACCTTCATCGCGCCGATCGCGGACATGCTGTTTCGATCGGTCGAGAACGAGATCGTCTCGGACACCATGCCGCTGACCACCGAGGCGCTCGAGGATTGGGACGGCGAAGGGCTTCCCGGCGACGCCGCGTTCGAGGCCGCCTACTACGATATCTTCCTCGCCGCCGAGCAGAAGAATCACACCCGCCTCGGCACCCGCCTCAATTACGAGATGACCGGCGCCTCGTCGCTGTTCCGCAAGTCGGGCCGCGGGCTCGACGACATCGGCGAGGTCTACCAGGACCAGTTCGAGGACCTGAACAAGGACTGGGACGAGGCCGCTACATGGGTCGAGCTTCTGGGCGACCCCGACTGGCTCGCCGAGCAGAAGGAGTGGGCCGCGAGCGAAGAGGGCCGCCAGCCCCGATTCAAGCTCCGCGAGGGCATGGACGAGCTGCTGCCCGTCACCTCGCGTGAATACGCGACCTTCGCCAGGTACCAGCAACGCGAAGAAAGGAAGAACCTGCTCGAGGAAGAGCCCTGGTCCGCGGTGCACACCGCGCTCTACGAGGATCTCGCCGCGGG
Organism: Salipiger sp. HF18; assembly: GCF_011806505.1. NCBI lineage: Bacteria > Pseudomonadati > Pseudomonadota > Alphaproteobacteria > Rhodobacterales > Roseobacteraceae > Salipiger > Salipiger sp. HF18. The sequence continues at coordinate 13,470 of NZ_JAATOS010000050.1, forward strand.
AGATATGTCGTCCTACAACGGGCCCCGCGCCGACATGCTCAAGGCCGCGGACGAGCTCGTCGCCGGTGCGGACTTCGAGACCGTGACCTTCCGGGACGGCTTCGAGGAGATCGACCGCGACTGGGTGCAGCCCGAGATCTGGCGCACCATCAAGCTCTACAGCCCGAACTACACCTCCGGCTACTTCCTGAACTCGGTCGACATGCAGCTGACCCCCGATGGGGTAGAGGCCCGGCCCGAGAACCAGCGCATCTACATCATGCTGTTCCAGCGTACCCTGTTCATGTCGATGGTCATCACCTTCAGCTGCATCCTGCTCGGCTACCCTGTGGCCTACATCCTGTCGAACCTGCCGTCGCGGACCGCCAACCTGCTGATGATCCTCGTGCTGCTGCCGTTCTGGACCTCGCTGCTGGTGCGTACCAGCGCGTGGAAGGTGATGCTGCAGCAACAGGGCGTCATCAACGACGTGCTGGTCTGGATCGGCCTCGTCTCCGACGGCGACCGGCTGGTGATGATCAACAACCAGTTCGGCACCATCGTCGCCATGACGCACATCCTGCTGCCGTTCATGATACTGCCGATGTACTCGGTGATGTCGACGATCCCGCCATCCTACGTGCGCGCTGCCAAGTCGCTGGGGGCGACCAACTGGACGACCTTCTGGCGGGTCTACTTCCCGCAGTCGGTGCCGGGCATCGGGGCGGGCTCGATCCTCGTCTTCATCCTGTCGATCGGCTACTACATCACCCCCGAGATCGTCGGCGGCACCACCGGTACCTTCATCTCGAACCGGATCGCCTACCACATCTCGTCCTCGCTCAACTGGGGCCTCGCGGCCGCGCTGGGCACGATCCTGCTGGCGGTGGTCCTGCTCCTCTACTGGGCCTACGACCGCATCGTCGGCATCGACAACGTGAAGCTGGGGTAAGGCCATGAACGACGTCATCCTCACGCCCGCGGGCAAGAAACCCCTGTCCTTCACCCTGCCGGTGGTCGCTGCCGCAGGTGCCTTCGCCGGGATCTTCATCGGCGCCGCCAACGGCTCGGTGCTGCTCGGGCTGGTCGCCGGGGCGATCCTGCTCGCCATCATCGGGCTGGTCTTCGTCTCGGTGCTCGGCAAGGGCGCCGAGCGCGCCGCCCGCTGGGGGCTGGTCGCGGTCTTCGCCATCGCCGGCTTCCTGCTCGGAGGCATCCCCGGCGCGGTGATCGGGGCGCTCTTCGGCTGGTTCTTCGGCTGGTTCGTCTACCGGATCGGCTACGGCCGCTACCGGGTCCGCCTCGTGCCGTACCTGACCCCGGGGCAGGTGCTCTGGCACTACACGTTCCGGGTGATCTGCGGGGCAATCTTCGTCTTCCTGATCACGCCGATCCTCGTGGTCATGCCGCTGTCGTTCAACGCGCAGGACTTCTTCACCTTCACCCCGGAGATGCTGCGTTTCGACCCCGCCGGCTACTCGCTGAAGCACTACCGCGACTTCCTGACCAACCCGGAATGGACCCGGGCGGTGAAGAACTCGCTGCTGATCGCTCCGGTGGCGACGCTGATCTCGGTGTCTCTGGGCACGCTGGCGGCCATCGGCCTGTCGCAGTCGCACGTGCCGGGCAAGCGCACGATCATGGCGATCCTGATCTCGCCGATGATCGTGCCGCTGATCATCTCGGCCACCGGCATGTACTTCTTCTACTCGAAGATCGGCATCGTCGGCACCTACTGGGGCGTCGTGCTGGCCCACGCGGTGCTGGGCATCCCCTTCGTGATCATCACCGTGACCGCGACGCTGGTGGGCTTCGACCGCTCGCTGACCCGGGCGGCGGCGAACATGGGCGCGAACCCGGTGACCACCTTCTTCCGGGTGCAGATGCCGCTGATCCTGCCGGGCGTGATCTCGGGCGGCCTCTTCGCCTTCATCACCTCCTTCGACGAGGTGGTGGTGGTGCTCTTCATCGGCTCGGCCGAACTGCAGACGCTGCCCTGGCAGATGTTCACCGGCCTGCGCGAGCAGATCTCGCCGACGATCCTCGCCGCGGCGACGATCCTCGTCGGCATCTCGATCCTGCTGCTGGCCTCGGTCGAGATGCTGCGTCGCCGGTCCGAGCACCTGCGGGGCATGAGCCCCGGCTGAACCGGGCGGGCCCTTTCGCAAGGTCATGAGCGCGGGCGGAAATCTCCGCCCGCGTTCACGTTCTGGAAAGGCGCTTCGTGCAATCTCCGGGCCAATGCCGCCCTGATTGCGCGAGGTCCTGATGTCGCAACATGATTCCCAGCTCGTTTCCCAGACCCGCAGCAGCGGCGTGGGGGAGGTGCCGTTCGAGCCGGGGGGGATGTTCTATTCCCGCACCGATGAACGCGGCGTGATCATCGAAGGCAACAGCGTCTTCCGCCGCATCTCGGGCTACATGTGGGAAGAGCTGAAGGGCGCGCCGCACAAGCTCGTGCGCCACCCGGACATGCCCAAGGGGGTCTTCAACCTGTTCTGGGAGCGGCTGAAGAACCGGCAGGAGGTGTCGGCCTACGTCAAGAACCGCACCAAGGACGGGCGCTTCTACTGGGTGCTCGCGGTGGCCTGGCCCATCAAGGACGGGTACCTGTCGGTGCGGATCAAGCCGCATACGCCGCTCTTCCACGAGGTGCAGGCGCTCTATGCAGAGCTGCGCAAGGCCGAGCTCGAAGAGAACGTCAGCCCCGCGCGCAGCACCGAAGCGCTGCTCGAGGCGCTGCAGGCCAAGGGGTTCGAGGATTACGACGCCTTCATGTCCGCCGCGCTGTCGCTGGAACTGGAGGAGCGGTCGAAGCGCACCAACGTGCCGCTCGACCCGCGTCAGCTGCGCTTCCTCACCATGTCGCGGACCATCGCCCAGATCCGGGACGAGACCGACGAGATGACCGAGATCATCAAGGCGATCCGAACCGTGCCGATGAACATGCGGATCCTCGCCTCGCGGCTCGAGAACGCGGGCGGCCCGATCAGCGCGATCTCGGTGAACTACGGTTCGATGCTCGACGAGATGGCCAGCTGGGTGCGCGACTTCATGGACGGCAAGGACAGCACTTATGTCCGCATGCGCGAGACCATCGAGCGCGGCCAGTTCCTCGTCGGCGCCGCGATCATGCAGCGCGAGATGTCGCTGCTCTTCGAAGAGGATCTCAAGGGCGCGCCGGACACCACCGCGCTCAGCGAGGACAAGGCGACGCTGCAGCTCGAGGCGGACAATTTCCGCAAGCTCGCCCAGGAATCGCTGAAGGTGGTCGAGGCCGAGGCCACGCGGCTCGGCCGCAGCGTGCTCGACATGAAGCGCTACGTCACCGGTCTCAGCTCGACCCGGATGATGTGCAAGATCGAGAGCGCGGCGCTGAACGGCTCCGGCGACTCGCTCTCGGGCATCGTCGACCAGCTCGACGCGGGGCAGGACGAGATCGAGGCCCGGCTGGCGCGGATCGTGGAACTCAACACGATCATCCAGTCGAACACAGCCATGCTGCGGGCGGTGACCTGAGGTCGGGTTATCGTTGCGGGTGTCG
>NZ_JAATOS010000512.1:0-2766 GCF_011806505.1 Salipiger sp. HF18
AGGAATCTTCGCGAAATGCTCTTCCATCCAATCCCGGCTGTGAATCTTCATCTGGCCAATGATATATGCTGTCATAATGTTCTCCGTATTTGGGCATGGGCAGGCTGCCCAAGCAGCCTAAGCGGCATAGCGATGTCCGCCAACGGGGTTCTCAAATCGTCAGATTAGGCATCCAGGGAGCCTAGAGCGGTCATGCGGGAACGCAGGGGGACGCGCACAATCACTCCCAGGAGCGCGCGACTCCCGGCCCAGAGCCGACATTGCATTTCGGATCGGACGCCGCGTCGCAACTTCACCGAAGCGGCCGTCCATAGAGGAGCCAGCATTTACAATGGACAAAGATCCGAAATGAAGAGCGAGACTAATCTTCGTTTCGGCAATGCAAAAAAATCTGTTGAGAGCATGCAACCGACGCGCTCTTCCCGAAAGACCATGTCAACGCAGACCATACCAATCGGCGGACGCCGAGACATTTTCTGTTGCGGTATACTTTTATGGACTTCTATAGTCCGCTGTGCGGCTTGGCTGCAGGTCGGAAGAGGGCATGGAATGCGGCGGTTGTTCAAATATTGCGGGCGGCTAACGCCTGTGCGAAACTTGGCGGTATTGGTCGCTTTTTTCACTCAGATCGGCCTTTCTACGAGTTGGGCGGCTGACCTGGAAGCGCCTCGGGGAGATGTCCTCCTGACGATCTCGGGCGACATAACGCAGACGAACATCGGTGATACGGCGGAATTCGACTACGACATGATCGCTGCACTGCCTGTCACTGTCGTTGTGACATCCACGCCTTGGACCGACGGTCCGACCGAGTTCACCGGCGCGGCGCTCGCCGACCTGCTGGACGCGGTGGGCGCACAGGGCAGCGTCATCAAAGCCGTGGCCCTGAATGGCTACATCGTCAACATCCCCCTTGTAGATGCGCGCGAGACCGGTGCCACCATTGCCTATCTGAGAGATGGAAAACGGATGACGGTCCGAAACAAGGGGCCGCTCTGGATCATCTATCCTTTCGACAACCTCACCGGCGACCAGGACGTTTATTTCAACCGCGCAATCTGGCAACTTCGGTACCTCGAGGTCGGCGAGGATTGACGCGTTGAACGCGATAAAGAAATCCTTGGCTTATCTACGGCAAGGTCATGGAAAGCTATGGCATCTTGGCAGGGCCGCACTTGCGATCGTCCTTTTGCTATTGGTCTGGGCAATTGTTGTCTTGGCCATGGAGTTTCTCAAAACTGCCGAAATTGTCCAGAAGAAGAACTGGGAAAACCCGCAATGGACGGTAAACCACACTGAAATTGAGTTTCTCGAATTCCTCTGGCAATTATCCGAGGCGAAAAACGACGAAAGCGCTGACCTGGACTCGCTGCGCCTCGCTTTTGATATCTTCTACAGCCGCGTTGCAACGCTACAAGATGCCAACATCGCCGAAGAGTTGCGGTCTTACCCGAGTTTTGCAGCCGAACTTGGAGACATCACGGGATTCGTTGATGATGCGGTCAAGATCGTCGATGCACCGGATCCGGAATTGCGCGCTGCTTTGCCAAACCTTGCCAGTCAGGCGGTAGAGTTCCGGGAAAATCTGCACCGCCTGAAGATGATCTCTCTGGAGCACTGGGCGGCCGAAAGTAGCAATAGACGCAATGCGTCGGCCCGCACGCTGTTATGGCTTTCCTTTGCTCTGGCGGCAACTTTTGCGCTCCTGTCGGCCCTTGTTGCGGGCCTGTGGCTGAATTATCGAGCAAACCTGCGGCGCCAGAAGGCGATTGCAGAGGCTCATAACCTCACACGCCTTGCAGAAGCAACCCTACGGCAAAACGAAGCCCGTCTGCGGGAAGCGCAGAAGATCGCGAAGCTCGGCGCTTGGGAAGTGAATTCGGAAGGGCAGCTTTATTGGTCGGACGAGGCGTTCCATATCTTCGGCATGACGAAGTCCGAGTTTGACGGAACGGTCAGCAGCTTCTTCAAGCGGTGCCACCCGGACGATATCCCACGCATCAGGTCGGCGGCACGCGAGGCGTGGGATACCCACAGCAAGTACGAGGTGACGCACCGGATCGAATTGCCGTCTGGTGAGACACGGACCTTGACAGAGCGTGCCGAACCCGTACTCGACGACTCTGGCAAGACAATCTGTCTTGTGGGGACGGTCCAGGACATAACCGAGCAAACCGTCGCCGAAGAGAAATTGCGCCAAGCCCAGAAAATGGAGGTTGTCGGCCAGCTCACCGGCGGCGTTGCCCATGACTTCAATAATTTGCTGGCGGTCATTCTCGGAAATCTCGAATTGCTTCAGGAGAAAGTCGAACCGGAAAACGAAGACACCTTCATTCAGGCCGCCATCACGGCAGCGGAGCGTGGCGCAGAACTGACAAAGAACATGCTGAGCTTTGCTCGCCAATCCCGCCTTGAACCCAAGATCACCGACCTCAACAAACTCGTGCGCGAGACGAAGTCGTGGACGTCGCGGGTTCTGCCGGAATCCATCGAGGTTGAGGTGTCGCTTCTGGCGGGCCTATGGCAGGTGGAGGTTGACCAATCGCTGGCGCAAAGCGCTCTGTTGAATCTGTTGCTTAATGCCCGCGATGCCATGCCCGATGGCGGTAAGCTAACGATCGAAACCGCCAATATCCGCATCGACGAGGCCTATGTCGAACTCAACAGCGAAGAGGTTGAGCCGGGGCGCTACGTCATGCTCGCGGTCAGTGATACCGGGACGGGGATCGCGCCCGCACAGTTGGCGCGGATATTCGAACCATTCTA
>NZ_JAATOS010000513.1:0-2759 GCF_011806505.1 Salipiger sp. HF18
CTGCGGCTGGTAGCGCCGCGCCCTGAGCTCGCGCGACAGCACCTCGGGCGCGTCGGGGCGGGCAATGAGGCGGGTCTCGAAGTCGAGCCCCGGCGACAGGCCGAGATACGCATGCGACGGCCGCGCGAAGCAGTAGATGCAACCGTGCTCGCAGCCGCGATAGGGGTTGATCGAGCGGTCGAAGGGAATGTCCGGCGAGGCATTGTAGGCGATGAGGCTGCGCGGACGCTCCTCGCTGACCTCGGTGCGCAGTGGCGGCAGCTCCTCGTCGCGGTCCCAGCCGTCGTCCGTATCCTCGTAGGCCAGACGCTCGAACCGCCCCGTCTCACGGCTGGCGGCGCCCCGTCCGGGACGGCGGTCTTGGGGGAGATATCGGGGCGACTGGGTCATCGCCCGATATTAGAACATATGTGGAACACTGGCAATCGGGGCCGTGTGGCGCCCTGCCCCCAGGGTCATCGTCGGACCCGCTCTGGCGGGCGGACACGGCGGAAAATCGCTTCATCAATCCCCAGAGCGGAATATGAAAACTCGGTGAAAACAGCCAGAATTCATATCCGTGAAGGGATTGGCCTTTATTCCGAGGGACCAAGCCCCTATCTTGAAAGGGCAAAGGAGTCGATCATGCCGGTGACACATCTCGTGACCCTGATCATCGCGGTTCTTGCGCTGTCGGGTCTGACTGTCTGGGCGTTCCTGTCCTGGGGCGCAGGCACCGTGATCCCGCTGCTGGCGGCGCTCGCGCTGGCCGTACGCTGGGCGGTTTCCCCCGTGTCTCCGGACGACACGCACGCCTGACCAGCTCGCGATGATACGCAGACCCTGCCGCCTTTCGGCAGGGCCATATTTCTGGCCGTCCGACCTTACTCCACGCTCTCCCGCAGGATCGCCGACACCGGCACCAGCTCCACGCTGCTGGCGCGATCCTGAAGTCCCCAGAGCAGCAGCGCCGAGACCGTGTCGGCGCGCAGGCGACCCAGCATCACCACCGGACCTTCCTGCCGCGCCTTGAAGGCGGCTTGGTCGAGGAAGCGGCGCATCACGCGCGGATCCTGTCCCTCGCCGTCGAAATCGCGGAACACCGTGGCCGAGGGCACGCCCTCGCGCAGCGCCAGCGCCTGCCCGGTGTTGAGCCCCTTCGGCAGCATTAGCAGCCCGTGCCCGGAGGCGTGCAGGAAGCGCGCTGTCTGGTCTGCGATCGCGCGCGAGGCCTGCAGACCGTCGCCCGGCGCCTCGAGCACGCCGATGGCCTCGGGCACGGCACCGAGCGCGCCTTCGAGCGAGATCTCCACGTCCGAGGCCTGCGCGCCTTCGGGGGCGCTGGCCATGGTCAGCACCTCGAAGCCCTCCTCGCGGTAGGCCCGCGCAGCGCCGATGGCGTCGGGGTGCGAGGGCGAGATGGCGAAGCTCACAGGAAAGGGGACCTCTCCGACAGTCTCGGGGCCAAGCGGCCCGCTGCCGTCGTCAATCAGCACGATGGACATGTGCGGCTCGCCCGGCGTCAGGTTCGAGGGTGCCGAGAACACGTCGAGCGGACGCAGACCGCCCGCGCTGTCCGTGCTATCCGCCGGGGCGGCGGTGCCTTCGCCAATGCTGGGCAGGCGGTCGCTTGGGCCGGTGCCGTCGCGGCCGATCAGCGACCCAGCGGGCGTGCCGATGGCCGGGCGGCTCTCGCCCCCGGTCTGCGGCAGGACGACCACCTCGGGGACCGCCTCCGCCTCGGGCTCCGGCTCGGAGGTCGCACCCTCGTAGGGCGCGGGCATCGGCGGCGCAGCGGTTTCGGTGGCAAGCTCGGGCGAGGCTTCGGCCTCGGGCGCCTCTGTCACCGGCGAGGTCGCCTCGCCGCGCCGGGGCGCGTTTGCTGCCGCGACGACGGGCTCCGGCGCGGTGTCGGGCGCATCGGGGGCCACGGGGGCGTCCAGCTCGGTCACGGTCTCCGGCGGGGTGTCATCGAGCGCAGGCTCGGCGATCACGGCGTCGGTCTCGGTCTCGGCAACAGCGGTCTCTTCGACCTCGGTCTCGGGCTCCGCATCCGCGACCAGGGATACGGTATCATCTGCCCCGGTCTCTGCCACCGTCTCTGCCTCGGCGTCCGGCTCGGCCATCGCCTCATCCATCGCGGTCGCTTCGGCACTGTCGGCGTCGGTAACGGGCTCGGAAACGGCTTCCGCTGCCTCCGCAGGTGCACCGCCCTCGGCCACGGTATCACCGGTTTCGGGACTCTCCGAAATGGCCCCCGCGACCGGCTCGGCGCCTTCGGCCCCGGGCACCGCCGCGACCTCCGGCTCAGCGCCCGGCAGCGCGCGCTCGGGCGGGCCCATCGCGATGGACAGAGCCCCCGCACCCGCGACCGAAACCACCGTCCCGATGAGTACGCCTGCGACAAAGCCTTTCGCCATCACCGTCTACCCTTCTCTGCCCCCGGTCCCGTTCCGGACCTTTGATCCGGCGCATCCCCTTGACGCTGCACCGCCTCCGGGCGCATGTATAGCCCGGACACAAGGCCGCCTTCCAGCCCGAGATTGACCATGCTTCTGCTCATCGACAACTACGACAGCTTTACTTACAACCTCGTTCATTACGTGGGCGAGCTGGGTGTCGAGGCACAGGTCTGGCGCAACGACGCGCTCAACGTGCAGGAGGCGATGGCGATGAAGCCCGCCGGCATCCTGCTGAGCCCCGGCCCCTGCGATCCGGACCAGGCGGGCATCTGCCTCGCGCTGACCGCCGCCGCCGCCGAGACCCGCACGCCGCTCTTC
>NZ_JAATOS010000514.1:0-2744 GCF_011806505.1 Salipiger sp. HF18
CGGCTACCTGCCCGCACGGTCGGCGGCAAAGCTCGACCCGGTGATGGCGCTGGCGCGGGAGTGACCCGCGCCTTTCCGGCGCCCGATCAGAGCGGCCCGTCCTCGAGCACCCCGTCCGCGGACATCTGCGCGTAGAGCAGCCCCTCGCGCAAGCCGCGGTCGGCAACCGAGAGCCGGTCGGTGGGCCAGAGCCGCAGCAGCGCCTGCAGGATCGCGGACCCAGACATGATCAGCGCCTGCCGGTCCTGCCCGATGCGCGGATCGCGGCGGCGCCCGGCGGGGCCCATCTCGAGATAACGGCGGATCACCGCCTCGATCTGGTCCGAGGTCATGCGCAGCCCGTCGACCTTGGTACGGTCGTAGCGGCGCAGTCCGAGGTGAGAGGCGGCGACGGTGGTGACCGTCCCCGAGGTGCCGACGATCTGGAATCCCTCGCGCGACTGGGCGTCCTTGTAGGGCGCGAATTCCGAGAGGTTCTCTTCGAAATACCAGCTCATGAGGGCGTAGCGCGCGGCGTCGTCCTCGACGTCCGAGAACTGGTCGCGCAGCGTCGCGACCCCGAGCGGCACCGAGATCCAGTCGACGACCTTGGCGGCGGGAAACGGGCTTTCCGGCGGGTGGAACCCCGCGTGCAGCCGCATGATCGCCGCCGGCCGGTCGCGGCGCGGCACCGAGGACAGGTCGATCCAGACCAGCTCGGTCGAGCCGCCGCCGATGTCGACCACCAGAAGCTGTTCGGTCCGGGTCGAGACCAGCGGCGCGCAGGAGATCACCGCGAGCCGGGCCTCCTCCTCGGGCTGGATGATCTCGAGCGACAGACCTGTCTCGCGCCGCACCTGCCGGATGAACTCGCGCGCGTTCTGCGCCCGGCGGCAGGCCTCGGTCGCGACCAGCCGCATGTTCTTCACTTCGTGCCGGCGGATCTTCTGCTGGCACACGCGCAGGGCGCTGATGGTCCGTTGCATGGAGGCACGCGAAAGCCTCCCGCTCCGCTCGAGCCCCTGCCCGAGCTGGACGGATTTGGAGAACGAGTCGACCACATGGAACTGACTGCCCCTTGGCTGGGCAATCAGCATGCGGCAACTGTTGGTGCCCAGATCCAGGGCCGCGTAGAGCGCATCTGGATCGGGCGGTTGCGGCGCGGGGCTCTCGACCGGTTTCGGGAAAGCGCCCGCACCCTTGGGACGCCGTGGCGCCATGTCATGCGCCTTTCCGAATTTTAAGTTGGGGTCAGGATACGCGGCCCCCGGGCACGGCGCAAGGCAGATGCATCAGGGGTGCGAAGGGTTTGTCGAAAAACGGGGAAAGACCGGCGGTCGCTGTGGGCGACCGGCCGCCCCTGCGCGCATCGGTCCGGAGCCCGCCCCTTGACGCGGGCGCCCCCGTGGTGACTTTGGGAGCGGTAACGCAACCCGGCAAGAACTGGCGACGGCATGGCACTGAAGGCCCTTCTCTTCGATCTCGACGGCACCCTGCTGATCTCGGACCCGCTGCACATCGCGGTCTTCGGCGAGTTCTTCGCCGAGCGCGGCATGCCCTATTCCGAAGAGGTCTACGAGCGCCAGATTCACGGCTCGCACAATGCTGAGATCTTCCCGCGGCTGTTCCCGGGCGAAGATGCCGTGGCGCTGGCCGCCGAAAAGGAAGCCCGCTTCCGGGATCGCCTCCAGCCCGGTACGCCGCCGATGCCCGGCGCGCCGGAGCTGCTCGATCTCGCTGCGGCCGAGGGCTGGGCGGTGGCCGTCGTCACCAATGCCCCCCGCGAGAACGCCGAGCACATGCTGCGCGCCATCGGCCTGCGCGAGCGTTTCGAGGTGATCGTGATCGGCGACGAGTGCAGCCGCGGCAAGCCCGACCCTGAGCCCTATCTCGAGGCCATGCGCCAGCTCGACGTGCGGCCGCAGGATTGCATCGCCTTCGAGGACAGCCAGAGCGGGATGCGCGCGGCTGCGCGTTCCGGCGCCTTTGCTATCGGCGTCTGCTCGGGGGTGGTGCCTGACCGCCTGCACGAGGCCGGGGCCCGCGCCACGATTACAGATTTCACCGACCCCGCGTTGCCGGGCCTTCTCGACCGTCTGCGCGAGCCCGGCGCCTGAGGGACGTCAGAACAGGCTGAGCTGGTCCCCCGCCCGCGCCGGCGGCTGGAACAGGTCCGTGCGCAGCGGCGGCAGTTTGCGGTCGAGCCCAAGCCGACGCGCTGCCTTGCGGAAGCGTTGCGCGATGATCTCGGCGTAGTGGCCCTCGCCCCGCATCCGGTGGTGCCACTTGGCGCTGTATTCCTGCCCGCCGTGCATCTCGCGCAGCCGCGCCATGACGCGGGCGGCGCGGTCTGGATAGTGCTCGGCCAGCCATGATTGCCACAGAGGCGAGACCTCGAGCGGCAGTCGCAGCATGATCCAGCTTGCCGCAATCGCCCCTGCCTCGGCCCCCGCCTCGAGGATGCGCTCCATCTCGTGATCGGTGAGCGCGGGCACCACGGGCGAAACCATGATCCGCGCCTCGATCCCGGCCTCGTACAGCTTCCGGATGGTTGCGAGGCGTCGCTTCGGCTGCGGCACCCGGGGCTCCATCCGGCGGGCGAGATCGGCATCAAGCGTGGTGACCGAGATCCCCACCCGCGCCAGCCCCTGCGACGCCATCTCCGACAGGATGTCGATGTCGCGCTCGATCAGCGTGCCCTTGGTGACGATGGCGACCGGGTGCTTGAAATCGCGCAGCACCTCGAGGCAGGCGCGCATGATGCC
>NZ_JAATOS010000515.1:0-2740 GCF_011806505.1 Salipiger sp. HF18
CGCGCGGCGGTGTAGAGTTCCATGAGCTTGTCGTAATCGGTCACCACGTCGTACTCGACCGAGTTGGCCATCTCCTCCTCGAGGCTGTCCCACTGGATCGCGTCCAGCTCGTCCTCGTCCCAGAGCGCGAAGACCTCCGGATCGCCCATCTGCGCCACCGGGTTGTAGGTGCCTTCGGCGAAGCCCACGGCCTTGCAGATCTCGGGCTTCTGCACGAACTCGAGGAAATCCTCGGCCAGCGGCGAGCCCTGCGGATTGTTCACCACCGAGGTAAGCTCGATCCAGACCACGCCGCCCTTGCCGTTGATCGGCCCGGACCTGGGGGTAATCGCCCTCACGTTGGTCAGCCCGTCCAGCCGCGCCGGCGAGGCGGTGTAGGTGCCGCCGGTGAAATAGGCGTCGATCTCGCCGTTGATGAGCGCGGTGTTCATCGCCACAAGATCGTCGGTCAGCAGCTTGGCGCCGGCGAAGATGGTCCTCGCCACCTCGTCGAACCTGGCGAACCCGGCCTCGTCCAGCGGCTCGAACGGGTTCAGGTCGCCGGTGATGCACATGTGCATGAGGTTCCAGTTGTCATAGGTCAGCACGCCGTAGCGCCCCGCCATCGCCGGATCGAGGAAGATCTTCCAGCCCTCGTCCTCGGCCAGCTCGCGGCTGATGACATCCGTGTTCACCACGAAGGAGAACGGCCCGTAGCGCTGCGGCATCCCGATCAGCTCGTCCGCAGGCGAGAAGGCCAGCGGATAGGTGGGGTTGGAGAACTCCGGCGCCATCTTCTCGAAATAGGGCAGGAAGCGCTCTTTGTTGAGCGGCTTGATGAGCCCCTCGGGCATCAGCTGCCCGCGCGCCCAGGGCTGGTTGAGGTTGATGAGATCCCAGACGTTGACCTCGCCCGCGCGCAGCTTGTTGATCATGTCCGGATCCGAGGTGCCGCTCTCGGCGCGCACCGTGGCGCCGGGATGCAGGTCGCGGAACGGGCCCAGCACGTCATCGGTGTTGTAGCCTTCCCAGCACAGGATGTTCAGCTCGTTCTCGCGGGCGGCACGGGCGGCGCGGGGCAGCAGCGACGACGCCCCCGCGGCCCCGAGACCGGCGGTAAAGGCACGACGGGACAGGTTCATGGCAAATTCCTCTCTGTTGGCGCGGTCCGGTCATCTGCCGGCCCGTCGTTTCCGCTTGGCGGTATTCTGGAGAAATGCCGAAATTCTGGCATCTGACTAGGATGATTCCGGCGAGAACCTCCACAGGCAAGCAAAAATGTTGCAAGCCACAGATTCTCCTCCTAGCAAATGAGGGGATTGCAAAGAAAAAGGGCACGGCATGGCAGGACTGTATGAGGACGGCTTCGTGGAGCGCTTGCGACAGGGGGTCGTATCGCTTGCGGACCAGTGGGACCTGAGCCCGGCGACCGAGGTCACGCTTCTCACCCTCTCCGAGAACGCCACCTTCATCGCCCGCGACCCGGAGCGCGACTCGCCGCTGATCCTGCGCGTGCACCGTCCCGCCTACCACACCAGGACCGAGATCGAATCCGAGCTCGCCTGGATCAACGCCCTGCGCGACGGCGGCGCGGTCGAGACGCCCGAGCCGCTGCTGGCGCGAAACGGCACCCACATCGCCTCGTTCGAGGATGGCGACGAGACCCGCCACGTGGTTGCCTTCACCTACATGTCCGGGCGCGAGCCCGAGGCCAGCGAGGGGTTGGCGCAGGGGTTCGAAATACTCGGCGCGATCTCGGCCCGGCTGCACCGGCAGGTGCGCGACTGGACCCCGCCCGAGGGCTTCACCCGCAAGACCTGGAACTTCGAGACCTCCTTCGGCCCGGCCCCGCTCTGGGGCGACTGGCGCGCGGCGCTCGGCATGACGCCGGCGCAGAAGGAGGTGCTCGACCGGCTCTGCGACGTGCTCGAAGCCAGGCTCGCCGCCTATGGCGCGGGTCCCGACCGCTTCGGCCTCGTGCACGCGGATCTGCGACTCGCGAACCTTTTGCAGGACGGCGACCGGCTCGGGGTGATCGACTTCGACGACTGCGGCTTCTCGTGGTTCATCTACGATTTCGCCGCCGCCGTGTCCTTCCTCGAGACCGAACCCTACATCCCCGCCCTGCAGGAGGCCTGGGTCCGGGGCTACCGCAGCGTGGCGCAGCTCTCGGACGAGCATGTGGCGATGATCCCCACCTTCATCCTGTTCCGCCGGTTGCTGCTCACCGCCTGGATCGCCTCGCATTCCGAGACCGAGACCGCGGCGGCGGCCGGGCTCGCCGCCTATACCGACGGCACGGTGGCGCTGGCCGAGGCCTATCTCGCGGAGCAGGGCGCATGAGCAAGGTCCGCCAGATCCTCGACATGAACGCCTTCGACGCCACGCAGGGCGGCACCGGCGCCGTCGCGCGGCGGCTCGCCAACCTCGGAGCGGCGTCGGTGCTGTTCTACCGCGAGCCCATCGAGATGGTCTCGGCCAAGGGGGCCTGGATGGTTGCCCGCGACGGCACGCGCTACCTCGACTTCTACAACAACGTGCCCTCGGTCGGGCATTCCCACCCGGCGGTGGTCGAGGCGGTGTCGCGCCAGATCGCGGTGCTCAACACCAACACCCGCTACATCGTCGAGGTGGTCGACGCCTACCTCGAGGCGCTCAAGGACAAGCTCCCCGCCGCACTCTCCAACGTGGTGATGACCTGCTCGGGGAGCGAGGCCAACGACCTCGCGCTGCGGGTGGCGCGGGCGGCGAGCGGCGCGCA
>NZ_JAATOS010000516.1:0-2734 GCF_011806505.1 Salipiger sp. HF18
CGCCGCCGGTCATCACGAAGATCACGTCGAAGCTATTGGCGACCCAGATCATCCGCAGCAGCACGGCGGTCATCATCACGCCCGAGATGCCGGGCAGGGTGATGTGCCAGAACTGGCGCCAGGCCGAGGCGCCGTCGATCGAGGCGGCCTCGTAGTAGCTCTGCGGGATCGACTGCAGGCCTGCGAGGATCATCACCGCGAAGAACGGGAAGCCCTGCCAGGTCAGCGTCAGGATGATCGAGGCCAGCGCGGTATCGGGGTCGGCAAGCCACGGGATCGCCTGCTGGATGAGCCCCATGCGCAGCAAGAGCTCGTTGGCGATGCCGTAGTTGCTGTCGTAGATCCACACCCACATCAGCGCGATCACCACCGAAGGCAGGGCCCAGGGGATGATGATCAGCGCCCGCGCCACCGGGCGCCAGGGGAACTCCTGGTTCAGCAGCAGCGCGGTCGCCAGCCCCAGCAGCAGCTGCGCCGGGATCGTGGTGCACATCCAGATGATCGTGTGCTTGAGCGAGATCCAGAACACCTCGTCCGAAAGCGCCGCCTTGAAGTTGTCGAGCCCGACCCAGGTGAAGTCGTTGGGCCGGAAGAGCACGTAGTCGTGCAGGCTCATCCAGGCGGTCTGGAGCATCGGGAAGAACACGATGGCGAGGGTGACGAGCACCGCCGGCGACAGCATCGCGTAGGGCAGCACATGGCGTCCCAGCGAGGCGCGGCGGGCGGTTCTTTCGGAGACATGTGTCATGGTCGCGTCCGTCATGGGCACGGTCTTTCGGTGTCCGGGGGAAGGGAAGTCCGGGCGCCCTAGGGATGGGCGCCCGGGGGGTGGGTCACTCGGCGAAGAGCTTCTCGATGTTGGTGTTCATCTGCTCTGCGGTGATGTCGCCGGTGAGGACCCGCTGCATGTTCGTGGGCCACTCGGTGTTGACGAAGTCCGCCGTGGCGTTGCTGTTGGGCAGCATCTCGGCGAAGGGCAGGCTGTCGACGGTGGCCTGCACGAAGCGCTGCGGGTGCAGGCTCCAGGCCTCGCTGTCGGATTTCACCACCGGAAGCTGGCCGGTGGCCTCGTTGAAGAGCGCGTTGTTCTCGGGCGAGGACAGGAACGAGATCCACTTCCACGCGGCCTCGGGATCCTCGGCCGAGGACAGCACCGCGGTGCTCTCGTCGCCGAAGGCGGTCCACTGGCCGCCGCCGCAGGCGGGCACGGGCGCCGCCGCCACGTTGTCGCCAAGCGCCTCGACCATGCCGTTGGCCGAGCCGATGTGGTGGATGGTCATCGCGGTCTTGCCGGCCTTGAAGGCGCCGATGATCTCCTGGAAGCCGTCGTTGGGGGCCGAGGGCGGGAACACCTTGTCCTGCTGGAACAGGTCCGCCACGAACTGCGTACCGGCGATGCCCGCCTCCGAGGTCAGCCCCTCGGTCAGGCTCACGCCGTCGGCGCCGAGCACGAAGCTCGCCCAGTGGTCGTGGCCGCCCTTGCCGCCGCGGAAGCCGAAGCCGTAGGTGTCGATCTGGCCGTCACCGTCGGTGTCGCGGGTGAGCGCCTTGGCCGCGTCGCGGAACTCCTCGCAGGTGGTCGGCACCGAGAGGCCCAGTTCCTCGAACATGTCGGGGCGGTAGTAGAGGTAGAGCACCACGTATTGCACCGGCAGGTAATACTGCTTGCCGTCCGGGCCCTTGGTGAGCTCGATCAGGTTATCCTGCAGCCCCTCGGTGCCCTCCCACGAGGCCAGCCAGTCGTCGATCGGGGCCAGCGCGCCCATCTCGACGAGGCGCGGCTGGGCGAACATCTTGACCATCGCCGCATCCGGCGCGTTGGCGCCGATGATCGCGGTGTAGAGCTGGTCGTAGTAGCTGTTCCACGGGATGTTCTCGGCCTCGACGGTGATGTCGGGGTTGGCGGCCTCGAACTTCTCGACCAGCGCGTCCATCGGGTTGTCGGCGTTGTCGAAGTGGTACCAGAAACGCACCGTGCTGTCGGCGCTGGCCATGCCCGCGCACAGCGCGAGGGTCGATGCGAGCCCGGTCAAGGTTCTCAATTTCATTGTCTTCCTCCCTAAATGTCCGCCTCTTCCTCAGGCGGTAATGCGTTGAAAGACCTCGCCGGCCCGGCTGAAGGCGTCCGCCGCCTCCGGCAGGGCGAGGCCCATCTGCATGAACCCGTGCACGACGCCCGGGATCAGGTCATAGTCATCCTCGCGCCCCAGCGCGCGCAGCCGCGCCACCAGCGCCTCGGTGTCCGAGAGCAGCGGGTCGAGTTCGGCGGCGTTGAGATAGAGCGGCGGCATCGCGGCAAGCTGCGCGTCGCTGGCGGCCAGCGGCGCCACGGTGGGCGTGCCGCGCTTGGTCTCGGGGGCGTACCAGTCCCAGTAGCGCATCATCTTGGCGCGGGTGAGCCCGGGGCCCTCGGCGTTGCGGATGTAGCTGGGACTGTCGAAATCGGCGCCGTAGACGCCGTAGAACAGCAGCGCCGCGGCGGGCAGGGGGGCGCCCTCGTCGTGCAGCGCCAGCATCGCGGCAAGCGACAGGTTGGCCCCGGCGCTGTCGCCGCCGATGCTCCAGCGCCGGCCCGTGTCGAGCGCACGCCAGGCGCTCAGCACATCCGCGAGGCCCGAGGGGTAGGGGTTCTCGGGGGCGAGCCGGTAGTCGAAGGTCAGCACCGGGCAGGCACAGGCCTCGGCGATGCGCCGCGCGGCGCCCTCATGGGTGGAGACCGAGCACAGCGCCCAGC
>NZ_JAATOS010000517.1:0-2733 GCF_011806505.1 Salipiger sp. HF18
AGAGACCCAGCAGCGGCGACAGCTGCGCCACCGAATCGAGGAAGCGGAAGCCGCTCTCGAGCCGGGCGAAACGAGTCTCGGCCTCGGCCTCGAGCCGGCCCGCGTCGCAGCGCCCGGTGAAGGCCAGCGCGATCACCGGCTTGAGGTAGCTCCTGGAATGCGCGAGCTCGCCCGCGGCGGTGCCACGGTCGCCCTTGTCCCAGGCCTCGACCGCGAGACGCAGCGCCTTGTGACGCCCGACGCCGGCCGCCTGGAACTGCCAGAGCTTGTAGAGCACCACAGCCAGCGTCAGCACCGACAGCACGATGAGCAGCAGCACGACCGGGCCGCCAAGATCCGCGATGCGGATCACGAGGGATTTGAGGCTGTCGATCATCCCAGCATCTCCACGTCGGTGCGGCTGCTCAGGGTCAGGCCGCGGGTACAGACATCGGCGCCGAGTTCCCCCGCCTCGCAGGTGCTCGCACCGTTGATGAGGATCTGACCGAGCGCGTCGCATTGCGCGCCGGGTACCACGAACTGGCGCAGCCGCGGCTTGCCCGCGGGCAGGGTGCCGAAATCGAAGAGTGTCAGCCGCTCGACCTGACCGTTGCCGTCGAAGAGGACGGTCTCGTAGACCGCCTTGGCGATGTCGCCACCGGCGCCGTTCCTGGCAAGGAAGCTGAGCTTGCAGCCGGCCTCGACCTGCTCCTGGGCGTTGAGTTCAATGGTCAGCGAGCCCGTCTCGGCATCCTGCGCAGAGAGAGCAGCCGGCAGCAGCGCCAGCGCTGCGACAAGCAGGGCGGACAGGGAAGGGCGGGGGATGGCACGGGGCACCGTCACCTCCTTGGAAGGGTGGTAAATGACATGATCCGCTGGCAGTGCCCCGCGGGCAATTCGCTGGCAGGACAGGACGAACGCCGAAAGAGTCACCACAGCGGGCGGAAAAGTGCAATACCTTATAAACTTGCTCAAGTATTCCGCCCCGAAGGGGGCCTCGCGACGATGGCACATTGCCCGAGGGGAAGGCACGCGAAAACACCCCGCGACCGTTGTCATGGGGTGACGCCTGGAAACGGCCCGAAGGCCCGCGCCGGTCCCGACCCGTCTGGTGGTCCGGTCCCGTATCGGGTGATGATGTCTGCTGACCGGAAAACCGGCAAATTGGAGCGGGCGATGAGATTCGAACTCACGACCCTTACCTTGGCAAGGTAATGCTCTACCCCTGAGCTACGCCCGCATCCGTTTGCGACGGCACTGCCGTCGAAGGGTCCATCTGGAGCGGGCGATGAGATTCGAACTCACGACCCTTACCTTGGCAAGGTAATGCTCTACCCCTGAGCTACGCCCGCGTCCTTGATGGTGGAGGCGATTTAGAGTCTCCCGCGCCGGTCTGCAAGGGGAAAATCTCACCTTTCTGCGAATTCTTTCGACGGGGCCGGACTGACACCGCGTTCAAGTCCATGAGAGCGCCGCCCGGGCACCGATGCGGGGCGACGCGACCTTCAAGAAAGCCAGGTGTTTGCCATGCCATCCGTTCTCAACCGTTACGCCACCCCGCTGCTGACGGGGATCTTCCTCGTGTCCCTCGTCTCGGGGATCGCGCTTTTCTTCCACTGGAATCCGACGTGGTTCCACGCGATGCACGAATGGCTGAGCCTGCTGCTCATCCTGCCCTTCGCGCTGCACCTGTGGAAAAACTGGCGGCCGCTGTGCTGCTATCTGCGCCGCCCGGCCTTCGCCATCGCCATGCTGGCCTCGCTCGCCGCGGCGCTGCTCTTCGTGCTGCCGCTCGGCGGGCTCGCCGGCAGCGCCGGCACCGCGGGGCAGGGCGGCCGCCCGGCGCAGTTCGCCGTCGCCGGCCTGATGATCGAAGGCACGGTGGACAGCGTCGCCGCGGTGCTGGGCGAAACGCCGGACCAGCTGATGCAGGCGCTCGAAGGGGCGGGAATCGTCGCCGGAGACCCGCACCAGAGCCTCTCCGACCTCGCCTCCGCCTCCGGCATCGACGAGCGCACGCTCTACGCCGTGCTGGCGGCGCAGGCCCGCTAGGGCCGCAGTCGCAAACTCAGTCCCGGGGTGGCAGCTGCTCGACGGCGCCGCCCTGGGCCACCCAGTCGGTGAAGCCGTCGCGGAGGTGGGCCGCCTCGAAGCCCATCTCCTGCAGCGCCGCCACCGTCAGCGCCGAGCGCCAGCCGCTGGCGCAATGGAACAGGTAGCGCTTGCCCTCCTGGGCGAAGACCGGCTTGTGATAGGGGCTGTCGGGATCGACCCAGAACTCGATCATGCCGCGCGGCGCGTGCACCGAGCCGGGAATCACGCCGCTGCGCTGGCGCTCGCGGATGTCGCGGATGTCGACGATCACCAGATCCGGATCCCCGAGCGCCGCGATCGCCTCCGCGGTTCCGACCTCGGAAATGCGCGCCCGCGCTTCCGCCACAAGCTGCGCCGCCGTCTTCTTCAGTGCCATGCTCTCCTCCTCCGGGCGAGGCTTCGCCCTTCATCTTGCCGGATAAACTCCGGGGGGATTCCGGACGCATGTCTGGAATGGGGGCAGAGCCCCCTGCTTCCGCTCCGCAAGCGAGACCCGCAGGACAGGCCGAAGACCCGCAACGCCTCCCTGCGCGCCAATAGCAATACCGAAGCCGCGAAACCCCGCCCGATCAGGACCGGCCCCCGACACTCCGGCCCGCGACGCTCCCGACGAGCGGGCGGGACCGGCAGCGCCGCCCCGCCCGCAGGCGCTCATTCCAG
>NZ_JAATOS010000518.1:0-2733 GCF_011806505.1 Salipiger sp. HF18
CGGCGACCCAGACCACGCCGCTGGCTTCGGCGGCGGCGAAAACCGGCACCTTGATTGCCTCGGGCGGGGTCAGTTCCGGGTGGGCCGGGATGCGCACGCACTGCCCGCCCTCGCCGTAGCCCCAGCCGTGGTAGATGCACGACAGCCGCTCGCCGCGCACGAAGCCGTGCGACAGGCGCATGCCCCGGTGCGGGCAGCGGTCGGACCATGCTGCGATGCGCCCCGAGGCGCTGCGCCAGATCGCGAGATCGGTCTCGCCAAGCTGCCCCGGCGCGGCGGAGGCCGCGGGGATGTCGCGCGAGAGCGCCGCGGGTGTCCAGTCGGTCGTCACGGAAGTCTTCCTGTCCTGAGTACCAAGTTTCGGTGCCGCGCGATCCGATCATCCGGCCTGCCCGGAGGCTAGCAGATCCGCCGGAAAACGTCGCGGTATCCTGCCGGAAATCACATCGCGAGGGGGGAGTTCGCCTATTTTCAGGTCAAACGCAAGATCACGCCCCGGCCGCGCAAACCCGTTCGCGCACAATCGATTCGACCCAGACCTCGATCGGCCCGAGCAGGCAGCCCATCTCCATCGCGTCGAGCAGCGCGGGCGGACCCTCGACCTCGATCTCCACATGGTCGGACGCGGCCTGCAGCAGGGTGACGCCGACGCCGATGCGGCGGGCGTGGCGTTCGATCCACGGTGCGAAGCCGGGCGCGTCGACCTGCCCCGCGATGCTGAAAAGTTCCGTGGCCATGGTGGCGGGCTCCCCTGCGTGAGGCCGTCCAGTGAACGCCCGCACGGGCCGAAGGTCAAGCCTGACCCCGCGCCCTAGCCGCGCTGGATCTGCAGGCAGGCGCGCAAGCCATGGGCGCCCTCCTCGAAGTAGAGCCGCCCGCCGTGCTGTTCGGCCACGGTGTCGACGATGGTGAGCCCCAGCCCGAAGCCGTCGATGCTGCCGTGGTTGCTGCCGCGCTGGAACGGCGCGATGACCGCCTCGATCTCGGCGACAGACAGCTCAGACCCCTCGTCCTCGACGGTGATCACCACGTGGGTGACGCTGGCCTCGATGCCGACGATGGCCCGGCGCCCGTATTTCAGCGCGTTGTCGATGAGGTTCGAGACCGCGCGCTGCAGCGACAGCGGCCGGCCCACGACCAGCACGTGATCGGGCCTCGGCAGCGCGCCGTGGCCACGCTTGGCGCTGAAGAGCGAACCTCCGCCCTCGACGATGCGGGCGGCGCGGGCAAGCAGTTCGACCGGGCGCCCGGTGTCGCGGTAGTCGTCCACCATCGCCTCGACCAGCGAGTTCAGCGACAGCTGGCGCGGCGCCTCGGCGTTGATCTCGCTGCGGGTCAGGGTCAGGACGCTTTCGATCATGCCAGTCATGCGGTCGATGTCGGCCTCGAGCTTCTCGCGCAGCGCCGGGTCCGGGATCAGCGCCGCGCGCAGCCGCAGCCGAGTCGCCGGCGTGCCAAGATCGTGGCTGATCCCCGACAGCACCACCGCGCGCTTCTCGAGCTGGGCGCGCTCGGTGTCGAGATAGGCGTTCACCGCCGAGACGATCTCGCGCAGCTCCTCGGGGCCGTCGGCAGTGTAGCTCTCGGGCCCGCCGAGCCGCCGGCGGTCACGCAGCGCCCGGGCGAAGCGGTCGAACTGCGCCGAGGTGTCGGCCACCACGGTCACGAGGATGACCAGCGCCACCAGCGAAAGGAACACCGCGAGCAGGCGGTAGTCCGAGGGGCCCGCGCCGCAGCCCCAGACCGCGGTGCCGTCGATGCGCAGCCAGTCGCCGTCGCCATGGCGGGCGACGAGGATCGGCTCGCTGCAGTAGGTGGCCAGCAGCCGGGTCACGCTGGCGAGCTTCTGCGGCACCCCCTGCCCCTCGGCCGAGACCACGGCCGCGACCGGATATTGCAGGCTGTCCGAGACGATGGCGAGCGACAGCGCCGTGCCCGAGACCGGGTCTGGGCCGGGCTCGATCAGCGAGACGTTGGTGATGATGGACGGCCGGGGCAGCCCGTCGAGCCGCGAGAAGGCGCCGCGCCCGGCCAGTGCCGCCTGCGCGGGCGGCAGCGGCGTCACCGAGACGCCCTCGGGCGGGGCCAGCCCCTGCTGCAGCGTCTCGCTCAGGTTCAGCCCGGCGATGAAGGCCCGCTCGAGATGCCGGTCCCAGGCGCGGCTCGAGGCAAACCACAGCACCGAGGCGCCGACGCCGCTCAGGAAGGCGGCGAGGCAGAGCAGCATGCCCAGCGTCCGCAGCCGCAGCGGCACCGGCCAGCGCCGCGTCATCCCGCCTCGACGGCCACGTCTGCCGCCAGAATGTAGCCGATGCCACGCTCGGTGCGCAGAAGCTCGGGATCCTTGGGGCGGGCCTCGATCTTGCCGCGCAGCCGCCCGACCAGCACGTCCATGGCGCGGCCCGGGGTCTCGCCGCCGCCCGCGCTCTCGCCCGAGACATCCATCGCGGCGGCGATCTCTTCGCGCGTCAGCGGGATGCGGGGGTTGGCGAGGAACACCTTCAGCAGCGCCGTCTCGCGCCGCGACAGCGCGATCTGCACGCCGTCGGGACTGCGCACCTCGTCGTGCTTGGCGTCGTAGCTCCAGCCGCC
Source organism: Salipiger sp. HF18 (assembly GCF_011806505.1). Taxonomy (NCBI): domain Bacteria; kingdom Pseudomonadati; phylum Pseudomonadota; class Alphaproteobacteria; order Rhodobacterales; family Roseobacteraceae; genus Salipiger; species Salipiger sp. HF18. Next base: position 2,593 of record NZ_JAATOS010000518.1, read on the forward strand.
GAAGCGGAAGGTCGAGGTCTGCCGGCGGTAGATCAGCGAGGACGACCGCCGCGCCCGCGCCAGCACCGCCTTGCCCCGCGCCAGCAGCAGGTCGGGGTTGAACGGCTTGGCGATGTAGTCGTCCGCCCCCACCTCGTAGCC
>NZ_JAATOS010000519.1:0-2730 GCF_011806505.1 Salipiger sp. HF18
GTGACGGCGTACCTTTTGTATAATGGGTCATCGACTTGGTCTATCTAGCAAGCTTAAGCCGTTAGGTGTAGGCGCAGCGAAAGCGAGTCTTAATAGGGCGTTGAGTTAGATGGATCAGACCCGAAACCGAGTGATCTAGGCATGACCAGGATGAAGGTAAGGTAACACTTGCTGGAGGTCCGAACCCACACCTGTTGAAAAAGGTCGGGATGAGTTGTGCCTAGGGGTGAAAGGCCAATCAAACTCGGAGATAGCTGGTTCTCCGCGAAATCTATTTAGGTAGAGCGTCATCCGAATACCCCGGGGGGTAGAGCACTGGATGGGTAATGGGGCCCCACAGGCTTACTGATCCTAACCAAACTCCGAATACCCGGGAGTACTAGATGGCAGACACACGGCGGATGCTAACGTCCGTCGTGGAGAGGGAAACAACCCTGACCTACAGCTAAGGCCCCCAATTCGTGGCTAAGTGGGAAAGCAGGTGGGACGACCAAAACAACCAGGAGGTTGGCTTAGAAGCAGCCATCCTTTAAAGATAGCGTAACAGCTCACTGGTCTAATCAAGTTGTCCTGCGGCGAAGATGTAACGGGGCTCAAGCCACGAGCCGAAGCTTAGGATGCCGTAAGGCATGGTAGCGGAGCGTAGTGTGACATAGAACTCGCCCTCTTCTGCATCCTCCGGGATGTAATGGAGGGCAGGGTTCTTTCTGTGAAGCCCGGGCGTGAGCCATCGGGTGGAGAGATCACTAGCGAGAATGATGACATGAGTAGCGACAAAGAGTGTGAGAGACACTCTCGCCGAAAGTCCAAGGGTTCCTGCTTAAAGCTAATCTGAGCAGGGTAAGCCGGCCCCTAAGGCGAGGCCGAAAGGCGTAGTCGATGGGAACCAGGTTAATATTCCTGGGCCATGTGGTGGTGACGGATCGCAGATGTAGTTCTTCCTTATCGGATTGGGAGGGCTGCTGAGCGGTCCCTGGAAATAGCCCCACTTTAGGACCGTACCCTAAACCGACACAGGTGGACTGGTAGAGCATACCAAGGCGCTTGAGAGAACGATGTTGAAGGAACTCGGCAAAATACCTCCGTAAGTTCGCGAGAAGGAGGCCCGGTTCCTAGGCAACTAGGGGCTGGGGGCACAAACCAGGGGGTGGCGACTGTTTACTAAAAACACAGGGCTCTGCGAAGTCGCAAGACGACGTATAGGGTCTGACGCCTGCCCGGTGCCTGAAGGTTAAAAGGAGGGGTGAGAGCTCCGAATTGAAGCCCAGGTAAACGGCGGCCGTAACTATAACGGTCCTAAGGTAGCGAAATTCCTTGTCGGGTAAGTTCCGACCTGCACGAATGGCGTAACGACTTCCCCGCTGTCTCCAACATCGACTCAGCGAAATTGAATTGCCTGTCAAGATGCAGGCTTCCCGCGGTTAGACGGAAAGACCCCGTGCACCTTTACTACAGCTTCACACTGGCATCAGGCACAACATGTGCAGGATAGGTGGTAGGCTTCGAAGCAGGGACGCCAGTTCCTGTGGAGCCTTCCTTGAGATACCACCCTTGTTCTGCTTGATGTCTAACCGCGATCCGTTATCCGGATCCGGGACCCTGTGTGGCGGGTAGTTTGACTGGGGCGGTCGCCTCCTAAAGCGTAACGGAGGCGCGCGAAGGTTGGCTCAGAGCGGTCGGAAATCGCTCGTTGAGTGCAATGGCAGAAGCCAGCCTGACTGCAAGACTGACAAGTCGAGCAGAGTCGAAAGACGGCCATAGTGATCCGGTGGTCCCAAGTGGGAGGGCCATCGCTCAACGGATAAAAGGTACGCCGGGGATAACAGGCTGATACTGCCCAAGAGTCCATATCGACGGCAGTGTTTGGCACCTCGATGTCGGCTCATCTCATCCTGGGGCTGGAGCAGGTCCCAAGGGTACGGCTGTTCGCCGTTTAAAGAGGTACGTGAGCTGGGTTTAGAACGTCGTGAGACAGTTCGGTCCCTATCTGCCGTGGGTGTAGGATACTTGAGAGGAGTTGCCCCTAGTACGAGAGGACCGGGGTGAACGATCCACTGGTGGACCAGTTGTCGTGCCAACGGCAGTGCTGGGTAGCTATGATCGGACAGGATAACCGCTGAAGGCATCTAAGCGGGAAGCCCCCCTCAAAACAAGGTATCCCTGAGGGCCGTGGAAGACCACCACGTCGATAGGCCGGAGATGTAAGCATGGTAACATGTTCAGTTGACCGGTACTAATGGCCCGATAGGCTTGATTTGATCCAGTAACAGACAGGTTCATACCTGATCTCTGCGGACCATCAAAAGCATACACACCGTAAGTGTGATGACATGGACAACGTCCCGGACGCGAAAGCAGAACGGGGTTGATTTGCTCGCTGCGCCTGGCATGGAGAGGTGCGGGACCCGCGTTGTCGCTTCGCGAAACGCTACATCCCGCTGACCAAACCAACGAAAAGCCACCGCGCAGCGGTGGTTTTTCCTTGGTTTGGTGGTCATAGCGCGAGCAAAACACCCGGATCCATTCCGAACCCGGCCGTTAAGTGCCGTCGCGCCGATGGTACTGCGTCTCAAGACGTGGGAGAGTAGGTCACCGCCAAACCTAGAAAAAACCACGCGTATCTCTCTAAACGACACATACCAAACCACCCTGTCGCGGGATGGAGCAGCCCGGTAGCTCGTCAGGCTCATAACCTGAAGGTCGTAGGTTCAAATCCTACTCCCGCAACCA
>NZ_JAATOS010000520.1:0-2727 GCF_011806505.1 Salipiger sp. HF18
GGTAGGCCTGCTGCGCGGCCTCCTTGTCGCCGAGCGCCTCCAGCGCCCGCCCGGTCCAGTAGCCGGCGCGGCCGCGCGAGATCGGGGATTCGACCGCCTCGCCATGGCTGCGGAAATGGTTCAGCGCCACCTGCGGCTGGTCAAGGAAGCGCAGCGCGATGTAGCCGGAAAGCCATTCGAGCGCGGCGAAATCCGACCCCTCGGTCATCTGGTGAGTGGAGGCCACGCGATAGGCCTCGCGGTACTTGCCCTCGAGCATCAATTCGTGGGCAAGGCTGTCGCGGCGCCCGGCCCAGGCCCAGGGCTCGCCGAGGCTCTCGGCATTCTTCGAGCGTTCGAGCAGCAGCGCGATGGCGTCGGCGTCGCGGCCCTTGCGGACGCGCCAGAGGTAGCGTTCGTATGCGAGGCCCGGATCGTCGGCCAGCGTCTCGGGCACCGCCTCGATCAGGCGGTCGACGCCGGGCACCGAGTCGCGCAACCCGATGCGGGCCTCCGCGAGCTTCTGCCAGCCATCGCTGACCAACGGCATGACAGCGCGGGCGTTGGCCTCCCACCCCCGCCAGAGCGCCATGTCGAGCCGCGCCTGGTGGTGCGGCTTCAGCAGGTCACCCCATTGCGTCAGAAAGGCGCTGCGCTCCTCGGAGGACAGCGCCAGCGTGCGCCATGCCAGCACCACCTCGGCCTCGGCGGCGCCGCGCTCGCCCTCGGCGGCATAGGCACGGGCCAGTGCCAGCGCACCGGCACCGGTCTGCGGGCGGTAGCCCTCGAAAAAGGTCTTCACGATGGCATTGTCGCGGGATTCCGAGATCGCGATTTCGGATTTCTCGCGCAGGTAATCCATGCCCGGCCAGTCCGGGTTGCGCTCGAGGAAGTCCATCACCTGCGCCGCGTTGCCGCGGCTGGCGCGCAGGTAGTTCCAGAGGATGACGTCGAGCGCGGGCTGTCCGTCGCCACGCGAATCGATCAGCGCGGCCGCCCAGTTGCCCTCGCGCATGGCCTGCATGGCCTGTGCGAGGGGGCGGTCCTGCTGGGCCGCCGCGGGAAAGGTCGTGAGGATGAGGAAGATGAGGGCCCAGAGGCGCGACATGAGCTTGCAATTTCCGGCTTGAAAAGGAATAGACGCGCTTCAGAGGATATCCCGGCGGCGGTTGGCTTCCAACTCACAATCCCTTCAGGCCGGACCTCTTGTCACGACGATAAACGGATAAAGGAGCGTGTTATGTTGAAAGGTTCGATGCCTGCCCTGGTCACGCCGTTCAAGGACGGTGCAGTGGATTTCGACACGCTCAAACGTCTCGTCGAGTGGCACGTGGCCGAAGGCAGCCACGGGCTCGTGCCGGTGGGCACGACCGGCGAGAGCCCGACGCTCACCCACAAGGAGCACGAGGCGGTCATCGCCTGCGTGGTCGAGGCCGTGGCCGGGCGCATCCCGGTGATCGCGGGCGCTGGGTCGAACAACACCGATGAGGCGATGCGCTTCGTGCAGTTCGCCAAGACCGTGGGCGCCGATGCGGCGCTGGTGGTGACGCCCTATTACAACAAGCCGACGCAGGCCGGGCTCTACGCGCATTTCAAGGCGCTGCACGACTGCGCCGAGATCCCGATCGTGATCTACAACATCCCCGGCCGTTCGGCGGTGGACATGTTGCCCGCCACCATGGGCGAGCTCGCGAAGCTGCCGCGCATCATCGGCGTCAAGGACGCCACCGGTGACCTCGCGCGGGTCTGCGCCCAGCGCATCACCTGCGGCCCGGACTTCATCCAGCTCTCGGGCGAGGACGCCACCGCGCACGGCTTCAACGCCCAGGGCGGTATCGGCTGCATCTCGGTGACCGCGAACGTGGCGCCGACGCTCTGCTCGGAACTGCAGGAAGCGACGCTCGCCGGCGATTACGGCAAGGCGCTGACGATCCAGGACCGGCTGATGCCGCTGCACCAGGCGATCTTCGCCGAGCCCGGCGTCTGCGGCGCGAAATACGCCATGGCGCGCCTGGGTCTCTGCGAGGAAGAGATGCGCCTGCCGCTGCTGCCCGTGACCGAGCCGGTGCGGGCCCGGCTCGACGACGCGCTGCGCCACGCCGGGCTGCTGAACTGAGCACTGACCTGCGGATGCGGCGCGTTTTCGGGCGCGCCGCATGCTGAGATTGGCAGGCAGTTTTCCGGTCGCTGCCGGTCGGCGTGTTGATCCGGTGCGGGGTCCAGTCCCGGCGGCGCTGCGAGGGGACCGAGGTGGCGACAGAGGGGGCGCTGCCCCCGTCCGCTGACGCGGACTCCCCCGGAGTTTATTTGGCAAGATGAAGGAGGGGCGCGGGAGACCGGGTCCCTCTTTTTCGTTTCCGGACGGCGGGTGGTGAGCTCGTTTCCGGACGAGGATGGGTGGGGTTGCGTCCCGGGATGGGAGCGGCACACTGGCCCGCGTGTCAGAGGGAGGGCCGGCGTGCGGTTTCGGAAAGTATTTTGGGTGGCGCTGGCGGTGGTGTTCGCCGGTAACGTGGTCGTGGCGGCGGCGGCCGAGGAGGACGAGGCGGCGCTGCTCGCGTTGCTGGCGGGCGACGACGCGGTGGCGCTGGCGCCGGCGCTCCTCGCGGAGGTACCGCGCGAGACCTTGCAGCAGGTGCTGGCGGGGCTGCGCGACCAGATCGGCGCGGTCGAGGACATCGTGCCCGCGGGCGAGGATTACCAGGTCGAGACCGCGAGCCATCTGGTGCGGGCCCGGATTGCCCTCGA
>NZ_JAATOS010000521.1:0-2724 GCF_011806505.1 Salipiger sp. HF18
AAGCGGGCGTGGTCGAACCCGATCTGGCGCTGATCGCGGCGGTCAGCCTTCCGCGCACGCCGACCGTGCGCGGCCCCGCGCCGCAGCCAACCGGCTTCCGGAGGTTGCAGCAAGCGGGTAACAAGCTCGCGACCGAGGTCACCGGAGAAGGCACATGGCGAAGAGCATGAACAGGCAACCATCGCGGACCGGGGCGGTCGTGCGAGCGGCGCTCCTGCTGCTGGCGCTGGCCTCCTGCGCACCGCGTCCGGACACCTCGGCGCTGATCCCGGTCGCGCGCCCCGAGGGCGCCGACGTGGTCCGCGTCTACGTCGCCACCACGCGGGCGCCGCTGGCGCCGCCGTCCATCGGCTTTTCCTCCCAGCCGTCGCTGGCGGTGAGCTATCGCTACTACGACATCTCGGTGCCGACGACCCCCTCGGCGCGCGAGGTGTTCTGGAACGACGGCACGCCGGACCCGACGCAGGATTACCTCGTGGTGGGCACCGGCGCGCTCGACCGCAGGGCGTTCCTTGCCGAGACCGGACGCGCGGTGGCGCAGAGCCCCTCGTCCGAGCCCACGGTCTTTGTCCACGGTTTCAACTACCGCTTCGCCGAGGCGCTGCTGCGGCTGGCGCAGTACAGCAAGGAGGCGGGGATGACCTCGCCGCCGATCCTGTTATCGGGGCCGTCCAAGGGGCACACGCTGGAATATGTCGCCGACCGGCAGGAGGCCGCGCTGTCGCGCGATGCGCTGGCGGACCTCATCGTCGATCTCGACCCGCAGCGCGGCCGCACCCTGCTGGCCTCGCATTCCATGGGAAGCTGGCTCACCATGGAGGCGCTGCGCACGCTGGCGCTGCGCGGCGAGGACCGGGTGGTCAACAACGCCGAGGTCGTGCTGATCGCCCCCGATATCGACGTGCTGGTCTTCCGCGAGCAGCTCTCGGCGCTGCCCGATCTCGAGACGCCGATCTCGGTCATGGTCTCGAAGGACGACCGCGCGCTGCGGCTCTCGTCGCGGCTCGCCTCGAAGCGGCCGCGGCTGGGGGCGGTGGACGTCGAGAACCCCGTTGCGCTCGAGCGGGCGCTGGAATCGCAGGTGCGCATCGTCGACATCTCGACGCTGCCGGCGGCGACCGCCATGCTGCATGACCGCAGCCACGAGCTCGCGCGGCTCTACCAGACGCTGCGCAAGGACGGCGGCACCATCGAGTCGGTGACCGTGGCCGGAGCCTACGTTCTGGATTCGCTCGGCAACGGGCTCATCGACGTCGGGGCCTCGCTCACCGGCAACTGATCGGCGGCGTCGCGGCGCTGCAGCCCGGCGTCGCGCACGATGGTGGCGATCTCGCGCAGCTGCGCCGCCAGCGGGTTGGAGCGCCGCCAGACCATGCCGACGGTGCGCCGGGGGCGGGGCTCGGGCAAGCGGGCGAGCGAGACCTGCGCCGAGCGCGTCTCGATCGGCAGCGCCATCTCGGGGATCAGCGTGATGCCGATGCCCGCGCCCACCATCTGCACCAGCGTCGAGAGCGAGCTGCCCTCCATCAGGTCGCGGCTGACCGAGGGCGAGAGCTTGCAATAGGACAGGGCCTGGTCGCGGAAGCAGTGACCCTCCTCAAGCAGCAGCAGCCGCATCTCGTGCAGCATGTCCGGCCGCGGCACCGGCTTGCGCGCGTCTTGGGCGGCGCGCACCAGCACGAATTCCTCGTCGAAAAGCGGCACCTCCTCGAGCGAGGGTTCCGAGATCGGCAGGGCGACGATGGCGGTGTCGAGCCGGGCGTCGAGCAGGTCGCGGATCAGGGTGCCGGTGACCGCCTCGCGCGGGCGCAGGTCGAGCCCCGGGTAGCGGTCGGTCAGAGCGGTGATGACGGCGGGCAGCAGGTAGGGCGCGACGGTGGGGATCACCCCGATCCGCAGCCGCCCCGCCAGCGGCCCCTGCGAGGCGCGGGCGAGATCGCCGAGGTCGTCGACGGCGCGCAATATCTCGCGCGCGCGGGTGGCGAAATCCTCGCCAAGCGTGGTCAGCCGGATCTGCCGGGCGCCGCGTTCCACGAGCGGAGCGCCGATGATGTCCTCGAGTTCCCGGATCTGCATCGACAGCGCCGGCTGGCTGATCGCGCAGACCTCGGCGGCGCGGCCGAAGTGGCCGACCCGGGCGAGGGCCTCGAAATAGCGGAGGTGTTTCATCGACAGAGGTATCATAAGCTCTGCTTATCGGATGTTTAAGAAAATGCAATTGGGAATGATGAAACTCCGATGGTAGAACGATTCTAGGTTGGCAGAGGGGGCCAGCACACATGACGCGATACATCGTCATGCTACGGTCGCCTCAACGAACCTAATGAGAATTGCTTGGAGCGAGTCCCGGAGGACATCATGGACGGAAACAACGTGGGTGGGGGCAAATGCCCCGTGATGCACGGCAGCCAGACTGCCATGGGCAAATCGGTGATGGATTGGTGGCCGAACGCGCTGAACCTGGACATCCTTCACCAGCATGACACCAAGACCAACCCGATGGGCCCGGACTTCGATTACCACGAAGCCCTGAAGTCGCTCGACGTCGAGGCGCTGAAGAACGACCTGCGCGCGCTGATGAACGAGAGCCAGGAGTGGTGGCCGGCCGACTGGGGCTCGTACGTGGGCATGTTCGCCCGCGTGGCGTGGCACGCCGCGGGCTCGTATCGCCTGGCCGACGGTCGTGGCGGTGGCGGCACCGGCAACCAGCGCTTCGCGCCGCTG
>NZ_JAATOS010000051.1:0-16882 GCF_011806505.1 Salipiger sp. HF18
CGGTTCCAGTGCACGTCCGACAGCATCGAGATGCCCGCGGCGACCACCATGCCGAACATCACGATGACACCGCCTCCCAGCACCTCGATCGGCACCGACGAGATCACCGCGCCGATCTTCGGCACCAGCCCGCAGAGGATCAGGAACAGCGCCCCGATGGTCACGACGGTGCGGCTCATCACCCCGGTCATGGCGATCAGCCCGACGTTCTGCGAAAACGAGGTGTTGGGCAGCGCGCCGAACAGGCCCGAGACCGCGGTGCCGAGACCGTCGGCGAAGGTCGCACCCTGGATCTCGCGGTCGGTGGCCTCGCGGCCCGCACCGCCCTTGGTGATGCCCGAGACGTCGCCCACGGTCTCGACCGCCGACACAAAGGACATGGCGCAGAAGCCGATGATCGCAGCCGTCGAGAACTCGAGCCCGAAATGCAGCGGGTTGGGGAGCGCGAAGGGCGCGGCCGTGCCGACATTGCCAAGGCTGACCTGCCCCAGCGCGAAGGCCAGCACGTAGCCCGCCAGCAGGCCGACCAGCACCGCCGAGACCGACAGCATCCCGCGGGCGAAGAACTTCAGCCCCAGCGTGACGATGATCACGGTCCCGGCCATCAGCCAGTTGAGGCCCGAGCCGTATTCCGCCGTGCCGATGGCCGGCACGCCGCCCGCCGCGTATTGGATGCCGACCTTGACCAGCGCGAGACCGATCATCGTCACAACAAGGCCGGTAACCAGCGGCGGCAGCGCAAAGCGCAGCTTCCCGATGAAGAGGCCAAGCGTCGCGTGGAACAGCCCTCCCACGAAGATGCCGCCCATCAGCACCGCGACCGCGTCGACACCCTTGCCCGCCACCAGCGGGATCATGATCGGGATGAAGGCAAAGCTGGTGCCCTGCACGATCGGCAGCCGGGCACCCACCGGGCCGAAGCCGATGGACTGGAACAGCGTCGCGATGCCGGCGAAGAACATCGACATCTGGATCATGTAGATCATCTGCGGAAAGTCCGGGCTGTTGGAGCCGAAGCCGAAGCCCGCCGCCCCGCAAACGATGATCGCCGGCGTCACGTTGGATACGAACATGGCCAGCACATGCTGGATGCCGAGTGGCACCGCCTGGATCAGAGGGGGGGTGTAGTTCGGGTCTCGCAACTGCTCGGGTGTGCCAAGAGATGTGTCAGCCATTGTCGTCTCCCTATGGATGCGGGTGCCGGCTCCTTTTCCGACCGCCCTTTTTCATTCGATCGTGTAAGCCTTCTGGAACCAGTGCTCCTGCAGGTTGTCCCCGTCGCCGATCCGGTCGATCACGGCAAAGAGGCCGGAGCCTGAGAGCGGCGTCAGGACGCCGTGCCAGGTATTGCGGTGGAAATTGATGCCCTGCCCCGGCCGGGACGCGAAGGCGCGCGGCGTTCCCGGCCGGCCATCCTCATCGGGCGCCACGATGACCAGAAAGCCGTCCATCGACATCGGCAGGAAGGCCTGGCTGCCCAGCGGGTGGCGTTCCATCATCTCGAGCCGGTACGGCAGCGCGCGCAGCTCGGCCTGAAACAGGCTGATGCCGGCGCGGCCACTTTCGGGGAAGTCCAGCGTGGCGCGGTCGTGGTAGCGCCCGCACAGCCCCTGGTTGATCACCTTGTCCGGCGCACCTGCCGTGTCGATCACCTCGCCGAAGGGGGCGAAGGCGTCGGCGGTCAGCGGTTGAATGCGGATCGTCATGCGTCCAGCTTCTCGACAAGGCGCAGCTCGGCGATGCGCTCCACCTGACGGCAGGCCTCGTCAAACTCGGTCGCGCGGTCGTTGCCGATGCGGCGGTGGAACGCTTCGAGGATCGAGGCCTTGGTGTTGTTCTTCACCGCGATGATGAAGGGGAAGCCGTGGCGGGCGACGTACTCCGCGTTGAGCTGCTGGAAGTTCGCGCGCTCCTCGTCGGTGAGCATGTCGAGCCCCGCCCCCGCCTGCTCGGCGGTGGATTCGGCAGTCAACCGCCCGGCGGCGGCAAGCTTGCCGGCAAGATCGGGGTGCGCGGTCAGCACGCCAAGGCGCTGCTCGTCCGTGGCCGCGCGGAACACCCGCGCCAGCGCGTTGTGGACCCCGGCGGCGCTGTCGTGATGCGGCCCCAGTTCGAGCGCATGCGCGCCTTCGGCGATCCACGGCGAATGTTCGAACACACCGCCGAAGGCCTCGACGAAGCTCCCGCGATCCATCTGCGACGGGCGCGGGCCGGCCTTGGGCGGATGGGCCTTCGCCCAATGATCGGCGATCTCCTCGCGGGTTGCGAACCAGACACCCTCGTGCCCGGCCATATGCTCCAGCGCCCGCTTCAGCGCGATGGCCCGGCCCGGGCGGCCCGCCAGGCGGCAATGCAGCCCGATGGACAGCATCTTCGGCCTGCCCCGCTGGCCTTCGGCGTAGAGCATGTCGAAGCTGTCCTTCAGGTAGCCCTCGAACTGCGCGCCATCGGTAAAGCCCGCCTGGATCGCGAAGCGCATGTCGTTGCAATCCATCGTGTAGGGCACGATCAGCTGGTCCCTGCCTCCCGCCTTCACCCAATAGGGCAGATCATCGGCGTAACTGTCCGCAATATAGGCGAAATCCCCCTCCGCGGCGGCCAGCTCGACGGTGTTCATAGAGCAGCGGCCGGTGTACCAGCCGCGCGGTGCGCTGCCCGTCACCTCGGTGTGCAGGCGGATCGCCTCGCGGATCTGGACGCGCTCCTCCTCGGGGGACATGTCCTTGTGCTCGACCCACTTGAGGCCGTGGCTGGCGATCTCCCAGCCGGCCTCCCGCATCGCCTTAACCTGCTGCGGCGCGCGCGCCAGTGCGGTGGCGACGCCGTAGACGGTCACGCCGCCCTTGCCGAGGATGTCGGTCAGAAGACCCTGCAGCCGCCAGAACCCGGCCCGGCTTCCGTACTCGTAGATCGTCTCCATGTTCCAGTGCCGCTGGCCCGGCCAGGGCTGGGCGCCGGTGATCTCGGACAGGAATGCCTCGGACGCGGCGTCGCCGTGCAGGATGTTGTTCTCGCCGCCCTCTTCGTAGTTCACCACGATCTGAACCGCGATCTTCGCGCCGTTGGGCCAGCGGGCATCGGGCATGTCGGGGCCGTGACCGGCCATGTCTCTGGGATAGCGTTGCAAATCCAAACCTCCGCTTTGGCCCATTGGTAAGCGATAAAATGCGGAACCATTGTCAAAAAGAATACGAAAGAGCCTTCGGCAACTGTCGCTTTGCGAGCACGCGACTGTCGGGGGTAGAAAAACGGCGACACAATTGGCAGCAACGCAGGAGCCCAGCATGACCGGATACCTGACCACCCACGTTCTCGACACCGCCTGCGGGACGCCCGCCGAGGGCATCACGATCGTGCTCTACCGGGTCTCGGGAAGCTCGCGCGACAAGATCGCCGAGAGCATGACCAACGCGGACGGGCGCACCGATGCCCCGATCCTGGCCGCCGAGCAGTTCAGGACCGGCACCTACGAGCTGGTCTTCCAGACCGGCGACTACCTGCGCGCGACAGGTCAGGCCGAGGGCGACACGCTCTTCCTCGACCAGGTGCCGATCCGTTTCGGCATGTCAGATCCCGACGCGCACTACCACGTGCCGCTGCTGCTCTCACCGTTCGGCTATTCGACCTACCGCGGTTCCTGAACCGGGCTCGTCCCGGCAAAGGCGTCCGAGATGCGCGAAATCATGAACTCCATGAAGATGCGCGCCTTCGGATCCTGCTGCCGCCGGTGACTGAACAGGCAGGCCATCTGGATCGGTTCCGGCGGGCTTGCCTGCGCGACCTCGACCAAGGCGCCCGAGGCGAGGTGCTCGGCGACCTCGAAACGCGGCTTCATCACGATCCCCTGCCCCGACAGCGCCCAATCGGTCAGCACGTCGCCATCGTCGCTCTCGTAGCGGCCGGTGACGGCGAAGCGGCGCGGCCCCTCCGGTGTCTCGAGCCGCCACTGGAATTCCTGAGCGCCTGGAAACCGCAGGTTCAGACACTCATGCCCGTCCCGTATCAGCGCGTCGCCATCCGCAGGCATGCCGCGACGGGCGATATAGGAGGGTGCGGCGCAGAGCAGCCGCTCCACATCGGCGATCTTGCGGATCCGCAGCGTGCTGTCCTCGGGCTGGCCAAGGAAGAAGGACAGGTCCAGCCCCTCGGTCGTCAGGTCGACCTTGCGGTCGGTCAGCCGTAGACGCACGCTGACCTCGGGGTACTCCGCAAGAAAATCGGGCACCTGTGGCGCGATCAGCCGCCGCCCCACCCCCAGCGGTGCCGCGACGTATAGCGAGCCCTTCAGTTTCTCGGTGACATTGACGATCTTCGCCTCGGCGCTTTCCACCGCTTCGAGGATTTCGGTCGCGCCACGATAGAAGCTCTTGCCATGTTCGGTGGGCGACAGGCTGCGCGTGGTGCGCTGGAACAGCCGCACGCCGAGCCGCTCTTCCAATTGCGAGATTCGCGACGATGTCACCGCCGAAGAAATGCGCAGGTCCCGCCCCGCCGCAGACATGCTGCCCAGTTCGTAGACACGGACGAAGGTGCGGATGTTGTCGAAATAGGACATTATTCGACTTTATTTGATACTGTTTGGGAATTCCAGAAATACCAGAACAAACTCGGCTGCGATAGGGTATCTCGAACGCCACCTGAGGGAGCATCTACATGTACGACATGGCCATTATCTGGGACTGGATCGCCTTCTGCGTCCGCTGGCTGCACGTCATCACCGCAATGGCCTGGATCGGCGCATCGTTCTACTTCATCGCGCTCGACCTGATGCTCAAGCCCGGCAAGGCCCTGCCCGACGGCGCCTATGGCGAGGAATGGGAAGTCCACGGCGGCGGCTTCTACCACACGGTCAAATACCTCGTGGCGCCCGCGCAGATGCCCGAACACCTGACCTGGCACAAATGGCAGAGCTACACGACCTGGCTGTCGGGCGCGGCGCTGCTGATGATCGTCTACTGGGTGGGAGGCGAGCTCTTCCTGATCGACCCGACCAAGGCGGATCTCGCGCTGTGGCAGGCCATCCTGATTTCCGGAGGCTCGCTGACCATCGGCTGGCTGGCCTATGATTTCATGTGCAAATCCAGCCTCGGCGAGCGCCCGACGCTGCTGATGCTGCTGCTCTTCGCCATCCTCGTGGCGATGAGCTGGGGTTACAACCAGATCTTCACCGGCCGCGCGGCGCTGCTGCATCTCGGGGCCTTCACCGCGACGATCATGACCGGCAACGTGTTCTTCCAGATCATGCCCAACCAGCGCATCGTGGTCGCGGATCTCAAGGCCGGGCGCAAGCCCGACGCGAAATACGGCAAGATCGCCAAGCTGCGGTCGACCCACAACAACTACCTGACGCTGCCGGTGGTCTTCCTGATGCTGTCGAACCACTATCCGCTGGCCTTCGGCACGCAGTTCGCCTGGATCATCGCTTGCCTGATCTTCCTGACCGGCGTGACGATCCGCCACTACTTCAACACCATGCACCGCACCGGCAAGGGACCGACCTGGACCTGGCCCGTGACCGCGGTGATCATGGTGCTGATCGCCTGGCTGTCCACCGTGCCCGGCATCGACAGCTACGAAGAGAGCGAAGCCCGCGCCCTGACGCCGATCGAGGAGAAATTCGCATCGGCCGAGGGCTTCGAGGACGCCTATTTCGCGGTGGTCGGCAACTGCTCGATGTGCCACGGGCGCGAGCCGTCCTGGGAGGGTCTGCACTGGCCCCCCAAGGGCGTGGTGCTGGAAACCGAGGCCGACGTCGCGCGCCACGCCGAGCAGATCTACATGCAGGCGGGCCGGACCCATTCGATGCCGCCCCCCAACGCCATCCAGGTGGACGAAGACGCCCGCCGGCAGATCGTCACTTGGTACCGTGGCGCGAAGATGGGCGGCTGAGCGGTACCGCCTTTGAAGGCGTCGGGGTCACGGGCACAAGACCTGTGACACCCGCATTGGACCGTGGCGATGATCTCACCGCGGTGCGTCGGCCGAATCGCCATCTTTGGCACCTCATTGGGCGAGCACAAGCGGCTCACCTTCGCGAGGAAGGTGCCGCTCCGCCAGATCTGCGTCGAAGGGCATGTCGGTACCGCAGGCCTCCATCACGCCGATCTCCCTGCCCCTCTGGATCGAGATCGGGATGCCCTCGGTCAGGGAGCGCAACGTATGGCTCAGGCCAACACGCGGCAGGAGCCTCTACAGCAGCGCTCCACCAAGCCCCTTGAAGCGGATGGCCTCAAATCCGGTATCGTTTGGTGTGGCATTTGTTGCGACCGGCGGGATCTGATCGAGATCATCCACGGCAGGGCGCTTTCCCGATGCTTCGGATGACGAAATCCGGAACGATGCCCGATCGTCGGATCGCCTCTGCCGGATCGAGCCCGACAAGCGCGCCGTGCCCGGTGACCAGCGACGTCGCGAAGCCCATCTGGCGGCCGCCGAGAATGTCCGTGTGCAAGGTGTCCCCGACCATCAGCACCCGCTCGGGAGCGAGTTTCGGCGCGAGTTGATGCAGGGCGAGCCTGTAGATCTCGGCGAAAGGCTTGCCGAGAAAGACCGGTGCGATACCGGCAGCATCGGCGAGGAGATGTGCGAAATGACCCGGTTCGAGCGACAGGCCGGTCTCGCGCGGGGCGACGATGTCAGGGTTACCGACCACGACCGGGCGCGGATGAGCGCGCAGCGCGGCCTCCAGCAGGCTCTGGCGGGTCTCTGTCCATCCATCCGTTCCGACCAGCAGGAACCCCTCAGCCTCGGCGTAGGCCGCGAGCTCGTCACCCAGGAAGCTCACGTCGATGCTCTCGAAGTCCTCCATTCCATAGCCGGGGTTCATCATCGCGCCCCATCGCAGGCGCGGCGCGCGCTCCAGATGCGCCAGGAGCGCTTCGCGGCTGGTCACCACTTCCTCAGGCGCGAAGTCAAAGCCGAGCCTGACGTAGCGCTGCATCATCACCCGCTTTGGATAGGCGGCGGAATTGGACACCACCGCCACCGACTTTCCAGCCGCCCGGAGCGCGGCGATGGCCTCCGCCGCGCCCGGGATCGGAGAGTCACCAACGTTCAGTACCCCGTATGCATCGAGCAGCACGAGATCGAAGGGCCCGGCGATCTCGGCCAGGCTCTCCGCCGATTGCCAAGCTCTGCCGAACCCGGCAGCAGGGAGGCGGGACCGCACGCCGAGATAGGCCTCGAAGGCGGCCGCCGCCTCCCTGCCGCGCCCCCCGCTCACAGGATGCGGCGACGCAGGAAGGCCGAGACGATCTCGCCCAGCACCACAAGCGCGAGGATGGCGAGCAGGACGGTCGCCGCCTCGGGCCAGTTGAACGTGTCGATGGCACCTTGCAGGATGATCCCGATGCCGCCCGCACCGACAAGCCCGAGCACCGTCGACTCGCGCAGGTTGATGTCCCAGCGCAGGATTGCCACGGCCCAGAAGGTCGGCATGACCTGCGGCACGATGGCATAGGCGATGACCTTGAAGCGCGATGCGCCCGTCGCTTCCAGCGCCTCAACGGGGCGCGTGTCGATTTCCTCGATCGCCTCGCCCAGCAGCTTGCCGATGAAACCGATGGACCGGAACATGATCGCCACGACACCGGCGACGATGCCGGGCCCGAAGATCGCGACGAAGAGCAGCGCCCAGATGATCGTGTTGACCGACCGCGAGCTGACGAGGATCAGCCGCCCGAACCAGAGTGTACCGCGATTGGGCGTGGTGTTCTGCGCCGCGATATAGGCAACCGGCAGCGAGACGATCACCGCCAGCGCGGTGGCGAAGGTGGCAATGTTCACAGTCTCCCACAGCACCCGCAAGATGGATCCGAGATTGCTGGTGTCGGGCGGATACATGCGTCCGAAGAGATCGGCCATCTGGCTCGGAGAATCCCAGACCCAGGCCCAGATGATCTCGATCGAGCCAAGCGCCCAGAACACCGCCAGGGCACAGACCGCGAAGATGCCGAAGCGCCGGGCCTTCTCCTTCGGCGTATGGCGCGACCAGTCTTCGCGCCCGAACTGCTCGGAGATGCCGGTCATGCGATGCGCTTCCTGATCTGGCCGCTGATCGCCTCGGAGACGAGGATCACGGCCACGATGACGATGGTGATGGCGAGCGCGAAATCATAGTCGTAGCGCCCGAAGGCATTGGCCAGTGTCGCACCGATGCCGCCCGCGCCGACGATGCCGACCACCGCCGAGGCCCGCAGGTTCGAGTCGAGTTGATAGATGGTCAGCCCGATCTGCCGCGGCATGATCTGCGGAAAGATCGCGTAGACCAGCGTCGAGAGGTAGGGCGCCCCGGCGGCGCGCATCGCCTCCACCTGGCCGAAGTCGATTTCCTCGATCCGTTCGGCCAGCATCTTGGCGACGAAGCCGATGGAATAGACCACCAGTGTCAGCACGCCGGCGAAGGGTCCGAAGCCGACCGCCTTGACGAAGATGATCGCAACGATGACCGGATGAAAGCTGCGGGCGATGATGATGATCGCCCGTCCGGCGTAGAAAACCGGCAGCGGCGCGACGTTGCGCGCGGCCATGAAGGCGATGGGGATCGACAGGGCGACGCCGCCGACGGTGGCGAGGATGGCGATCTTCAGGCTTTCCAGGAAGCCGTCGATCAGCAGGCCGCCGCGCTCGAAGCTCGGGGGAAAGGCCCCGCCGAAGATGCGCCCGGCCCGCTCGATGCCTTGGGCGACCCGCGCCCAGTCGATCGGCATGGTGGCCGCGACCCAGCCGAAATAGGCCAGTGCGCCAAGGTAGACCGCCCAGCGAAGCAGCGGGTTGGCGATGAAGGGCGGCTTGCGCCAGGTGTCGGGATGCTGGCTCATGACGCCTCCCGCAGGTCGCCGCCGCGGTCGGCATGGGGGCTGCCGGAATAGATCCGTTCCATCGCCTCCTCGTCGAGCGCATCTGGAAGGTCATCGAAGATGATCCGTCCGAAGCGCATGCCGACGATGCGGTCGGTGTATTTCCTGGCTTCGGTGACGTTGTGGATGTTGATCAGCACCGGCAGCTTCAACTCGCCCGCGAGGTCGCGCAGCAGCCCCATGATCTGCTCGGACGTCTTGGGATCGAGCGAGGCGGTGGGCTCGTCTGCCAGCAGGATCTCGGGTTCCTGCATCAGCGCCCGGACCACGCCGACGCGCTGACGCTCGCCGCCCGACAGCTGGTCGGCGCGCGTGTTGGCGTATTGCGCGATGCCGACGCGCTCCATCAGCTCGTAGGCGCGGCGGATGTCCTCCTTGGGGTAGCGCCGCATGATCGCCGCCCAGGTCGAGATGTACCCCAGTCGCCCGGACTGCACGTTCTCCATCACGGTCAGCCGGTCGACGAGGTTGAACCCCTGGAAGACCATGCCGATCTTGCGCCGCGCGGCGCGCAGCTGGCGGCCCTTGAGAGAGGTGAGCTCGGTGCCGTTCAGCACGATGCTGCCCGAGGTAGGCTCGACCAGGCGGTTGATGCAGCGCAGCAGGGTGGATTTCCCGGCCCCGGAGGAGCCGATGATCGACACCACGCTTTCTCCCTCGATGGTCAGGTCGAGGTTCTTCAGCACCGGCGCGCCGCCGCCGTAGCTTTTGACCAGGTCGGTGATCTTCAACATGTGGAGACTCCATGCCGGAGCCGGGCGCGAGGCACCGGCTCCGGTCTTTGCAGGTCACTCTGCAGCAAGGCCGGCCGGTGTATACTCGACGCCGTTCGCCTTCTGGATCTGGCGGATGACCTTCCACTGATCCTTGTAGGTGATCGGGATGAACTTGCTGACCCCGGTGAACTCCTCGCCAAGAGCGGTGCCGGCGAAGTCGAAGCTGAAGAACGCCTCCTCGATCTTCTCCTTCAGTTCCGGCGTCAGGTCATGGGCATAGGCATAGGACGTCGTCGGGAAGGGATCGCTTTCCCAGACGATGCGCACCTCGGCGGGATCGTAGAGCCCGCGCTCGGCCATGCGATCGACCACTTCTGAAGCGACGGGCGCGGCGTCATAGTCGCCGGCGACAACCCCCAGCATCGACTGGTCATGGCTACCCGAATAGACCACCTCGTAGTCCTCGTCGGGCACCACGCCGAGATCCGGGAACAGCGCCCGCGGCGCGAGGTTGCCCGAATTCGAGGTTGGCGAGGTATGCGCGATGCGCTTGCCGGCAAGATCGGGCACTTCCTTGATGTCGCTGTCGGCCTGGGTATAGATCTGCAGCTTGTAGCCGAACTGCCCGTCGTCGGCCCCCATGATCGCGAAGGGCACCGCCCCTGCGAGGTTCACCGCGAAAGGCGTGGGCCCGGTCGAGAAGCCGGCAATGTGCAGGCGGCCCGAGCGCATCGCCTCGACCTCGGCCGAGTTGGACTGCACCGCGAAGAATAGCACGTCCTTGCCGGTGACCTCTTCGAGATGCGAAATGAACGGCTCCCAGATGTCTTCGTAGATGGCCGGGTCCTCGACCGGGGTATAGGCAAAGACCAGGGTGTCGGGATCCTTCAGGTCGCCCGCCTCCGTCGGTGCGTCGGCGACCAGGTCACCGTCGGCGTCGGTGTACTGGCTGTCGAGCGCCGCGGTTTCTTCCTGCGCGAATGCCGCACCGACCGACAGGGCCAGCGACACGAGCAGACTCGTGGTGTGCCTAAGCATGGTGATGTCCTCCTCCCAAAGGGCATTATGTGCGTCTGGCCCCTTCGTCCTCCGGCCAGTCCAGCGGGATCACATCACCTTTATGTTGGTTATGCAACAAATCTGTCGTAATTGTCTGCGATATTCAAACTTCAGGATGCAACAAGCGGGGCCCGATCAGGGATGGAGCAGCCGGGCGCACAACATCGCCTGAAGAAGCACGAGCGGCACGAGCAGATCCTGCTGCAGCTCAAGCTCCGGCCCCATGTCCGGGTTGCCGAGCTCGCGACGCTCTTCGGCGTGACCACGGAAACCGTGCGCCGCGACATGGGCGATCTGGAGCGCCGGGGCTTGCTGGAGCGCGCCCATGGCGGGGCCTCGGCAACTCATCCCGGCGCGCATCGCGACCTCGACGAACGCCGGCAGGAGCGTGTCGTGGAGCGCGAAAGCCTCGCCGGCCTTGCCGCGTCGCTGGTGCGCGACGGCGAGACGATCATGATCGACGCGGGGTCGACGACCATGGTCTTCGCCCGACTGCTCGCCTTTGCCGAGACCCGCGTCACCGCGATCACCAACAGCCTGCAGATCGGCATGATCCTCGGCCAGAGCGCCAGCGTGCGCGTGATCCTCGCGCCGGGCCACTATCTGCCCAAGGAAGCCGCCGTCGTCGGCATCGACACCTGTGACTACCTCTCCCGCTACCACGTGGACGCCTGTTTCCTCGGGGCGGCAGGCCTCAGCGAAGTGGGAGTGACCGAGGCAGTGGAGGGGTTTGCCGCCGTCAAGCGCACGATGATGCGGCAATCGGCGGCCTGCCGTTTCCTCATCGACGCAAGCAAGTTCGGGCTCACGCAGCTGGACGTGGTGGCACGATTTGACGAGATGGATACCCTGGTCAGTGACCGAGCTCCGGACCGCGGGCTTGCGACATATCTTTCCGAGGGCGGGGTCCGCATTTTCGCGCCCTAGCAAGTGCTCAGTCCCGGCATCCGGTGGATCGGGTTCAAGATGAATCGATCCACCAGATGCCGGGACTTAACACCTACCCAACCTGGTTGAACGGTGTTTCAACAAATCGAAGAACCGCCTCCGTGTCGCCAGCCGCTGCGACAAGACCGCAGAGGGCTTCCTCGGTTTCGTTGACATCAGGTCTGTCAGGCTCTGAACCCGTCATTTGTCAGAATGATCTCGACCACACCGGCGCAAGCTTTGTGCCGATGTTCGTGGCGGGCCGCACGAGCCCCCAACGCGCGCGCTCTATGCGGCGATCTCGTCCTGCCCCACCAGCCGGGTGCATTCGCGGACCAGCTCGCGCAGCCAGCGGTTGGCCGGGTCGCTGTCCATGCGCGGATGCCAGATCAGCGAGATCACGATCTCGCCCGTGTCGAAGGGCAGTTCGAAGATCTCCGGGCCCGGCAGGCCGAGCGCTGCCATGCGGCGGCGCTCCATCCGGGCGTAGGATTGCGGCACCACCGCCACGAGGTCGCTCTGCTGCGCCATCGACAGCGCCACGAGGAAGGACGGCACCTGGAAGGTCCGCCGCCGCTTGAGGCCGATCCCGGCCAGCGCCCGGTCGACCACATGGGTGAAATCCGCGGGCTGGTGCAGGATCGAAACGATGCTGTCGCTCTCGGCGAAATCGCGGGCGGTGATGTCCTGCCCGGCGAGCGGGTGGCCGGCGCGGACGACGCCCACGAAGTGATCGGTCAGCAGGCGCTGCACCTTCAGCTCGGGCGCGGTGTCGCGCAGGATGCCGAGTTCGAGGTCGCAGAGCCCGTCGCGCAGGGCGCGGGCCGGGCTCGCGTCCTTCTGGACGAAGAGGATGCGCACCGCGGGCGCCCGCTCGCGCACCAGCCTCAGCAGCGTCGCGCCGTAGGCCGCGATGAACCCGTCGTTGGCGCGGATGACGAAATCGCGCTGCAGGCTCTCCGGGTCGAGCGTGGTCTCGGCCGGGCGCAGCACCGCCTCGACCTCGGCGGCAAGGTGGGGGACGCGCTCGCGCAGCGCCTCGGCATGCGGGGTGAGCACCATCCCCCGCCCTGCCCGCACCAGCAGCGGATCGCCGGTGGCGTCGCGCAGCCGTGCAAGCGTCCGGCTCATGGCCGAGGCCGAAAGGCCGAGCCGCCGCGCGGCATCGACCACGCTGCCCTTGTCCAGCAGGGCGTCGAGCGCCCGCAGAAGGTTCAGATCGCGTCCATCCATGGCCCAAGCCTAGCCTCGTCGCGCCTCTGCCGCCAGACGGAACATGGCGTCCGGTGCAGCAATTCAATGTAATGCACGCGTCTTCCGCATGATCATGGGCGTGATAGATCTGCGGCAGGACGTGAAGGATTTCCCATGACACATGCCGATCCGACGGCGCAGGACGTGGCTCGCTTCGAGGACGGCCTGCCCGCCCCCCGCCGCTATTTCGCGATCTTCGCGCTACTCGTGACCCTGCTGCTGGTGGTGCTCGACGGCGCCATCGCCAATGTCGCCCTGCCGACGATCACCGCAGAGCTGGATGCCCCCACGTCGCAGACGGTCTGGGTGGTGACGGCCTACCAGCTGGTGCTCGTCATGGCGCTGCTGCCGATGGCGTTCCTCGGCGAGGCCGTCGGGCCCAAGCGGCTCTTCACCATCGGCGTCACGGTCTTCACGCTGGCCTCGGCACTCTGCGCGCTGGCGCCCACGATCAACTGGCTGATCGCCGCGCGGGTGCTGCAGGGGCTTGGCGCCGCGCCGATCATGTCGCTGACCATCGCGCTCTTGCGCCACAGCCTGCCGGCGCGAATGGTTGGCACGATCATCGGCTTCAACTCTATGGTGGTGGCGCTGGCCTCGGCGCTCGGACCGGCCATCGGTGCCGCCATCCTCTCGGTCGGAAGCTGGCCGTGGCTCTTTGCCGTGAACGTGCCGGTGGGGCTCGTGGTGCTCGCCGCCTCGGTGGCGCTGATCGGGCCGAGCGGCAATGGCCGCAAGGCCGACGTGATCGCCATGGGGCTCAACGCGCTGGCCTTCTCGCTGCTGGTGCTGGGCGCGGGCCGGGTCGCCACCGACGCGCTGCAGGGCTGGTCCATGGTGGCGCTGAGCCTGCTGACCTTTGCCGTGCTGATCCGCCGCGAATGGCACAGCGAGACGCCGGTAATCCCGCTCGACCTGCTGCGCAAACCCTCGTTCCGGCTCTCGACCATGGCCTCGACCTCGATCTTCGCGGCCCAGATGTCGAGCTTCGTCGCCCTCCCCTTCCTGTTCCAGCACGGCTTCGGGCTGCCGGCGATGTCGGTCGGGCTGGCGATGACCGCCTGGCCGCTAACGCTGGCGCTGGCGTTTCCTTTCTCCGGGCGCTTCGCGGACCACGTGGACACTGCTCGGCTCTTCACCCTCGGCGGCCTTGCCATTGCCGTTGGGCTGGGGCTTGCCCCCCTCTTTGCCCCCCCGCTGGTGCCGGTGCTGGCCTGCCTGATGCTGGCGGGCGCGGGCTTCGGCTTCGTTCAGGGGCCCAACAATCGCAACATGCTGCTGGCGGTGCCGCGGGCGCGCGCCGGAGCCGCCGGGGGCAGCCAGGGCACCGCCCGGCTGCTGGGGCAGACCATCGGCGGGCTCGCCATGTCGATCATGTTTGCCCTGCTGCCCGACGAGAGCGTGCCCCGGCTGGGCCTTGCCTTCGCAGCGGGGGCCTCGGCGCTCAGCGCCCTGATCAGCCTGCGCCGCGCCGCCCTGCCCTATGAGCCGACCGACTGACCGGGCGGCCGGCGCAGAACCGCGTCACGGGTCTCGCGGTACATGAGGTCGAGGCTCCCGCCCGTGCTCTCGCGGTAGAGCAGGTCGTCCGCCGGGCGCAGAAGCTTCAGCCGCTGTCGTTCGCCAACCGGCGGCATCCCCTCCAACAGGCGTGAGGCGGTCCGCCGCGCACCCGCAGCGTCCCGGGCACGGACGTGCCCACGCAGGCGGCGGACCAGCCTGCGCCGCTGCCATCTCCGGCGCAAACCCGTCTCGGGGACGCGGTCGCGGAGCGACAGCGCGACGACGACCAGCGCCGCGAGGCCCGACAGTGCCCACACCGGCCAACCCCCGCCCCCGAGGCTCTGCCAGCGCGCGGCAGCGTTGTCCGAGAAACTGGCGTAGCCGATGGAGGCGGAGGGGATCGTCGCGGTCTCGGGCGTCCGGGTCCCGGTGTCGAACCACGGGATCGTCACCGGCGGGATCACCCCCGGCTCGCCGGTGATCGGACGCAGTTTCCACGTCCAGACCACGGTCGAGACCGGCCCCTCCGGCGTCACCTGAAAACTCCGCTCCTCCGGCGGCGCGAAGCTGATGAGCCACGGCTGCCGCAGGACCGGCTGCTGCGGCATCATCTCGGGCGTCGCTCCGAAGGCGCGCAACACGATCCGCCGTGTGGCGCTCTGGCCGTCTGCCAACCTCGCGGGGTCGGTGTCCCAGCTCTCCGACAGCTCGAGCGCGCGCAGCGGCAACCATGGCTGCCCCGCAGCGGCAGGGCCCGGCGCCACGGTCAGGGTGACCGGGTCGGAGCGCACGATGACCGTCTCGCGCTTTCCGCCCGCGCCCAGCACCTCGAGCCGATGCGCGATGGGCAGGATCTCGAGCGTGCCGTCCCGGCGCGGGTAGAAGGCGAGGCGCCGCTCGAACACCCGCGCGGGCAGCCCGTCGATGCGCTCTTCGGTCCAGCTGTCGAGCCCGAGCCGAACCCAGTCGAAATCCGTCATCGGGCGCAGCTTCACCTCCTCGCGGGTGATGTTCTGCCGGTAGATGCCGCGCAGGGTCGCGAGCACCATCTCGCCCTCGAGCGGCGCGGCCTCACGCGGGTCGAGCACAAGCTCCAGCCGCGCCTTGTCTCGGTCCTGTGCCGCGGCGGACCCGGCGAGCACCAGCAGGAGCAGCAGCAGTCTCACCACGGGTCCGTCTCCTCCTTTTGGGCCTCGCCCGTGGTGCGGCGGCGCTCCATCTCGGCGGCGATCCGGGCCTTGAGGTAGGCGCCCGGCGTGTCGTCAAGCGAGTCGATCCACGCGCCGTCGGCGGCGGCAGAGCGATCCCCGGTCACCGGGCGCCGGTTCGACTCGCGCTGCGGGTCGAGCTCGGTCTCGACGATCCGCTTGTCCGGCGCGTCGGGGTCGAAGGCCACAGTATGGACACCCGCCTCCGAGAGCATCGCCTCGATGCGGCCATGCCCCATCGCCTCGCCCACCACCGGCGGCACCAGCGCCGCCACCGTGTCGCGGTTGTGGCGGGCCTCGGCGTCGTAGCGGTTGGCGAAGAGCACCGCGTCGAAATAAGCGACCGAAAGCGCGTGCTCCCCGGTCGCGGCAAGCGACAACCCGCGGTCATAGGTGGCGCTGCGCCCCACGGCGGCGAAGGCCGCGTCGGCCTCGGCATAGCGCCCGGCGTCATAGAGTACCGCCGCCCGCGCCGCCGGGTCGCTGATCAGCGGCACCGCGAGGGCGGGAAACCCCGCCTGCCATGCGAGCTTGCCCCAGGCCTGCGGGCCGGCAGCCAACGCACAGACGAGCGCCGCGAGGGTGACGAGACGCAACCTCATGCCTGCCTCCGCCGGAACAGCAGCGCCAGCGGCAGAAGCCCCAGCGCCGCCAGCCACGGACCGAGGTCGCGATACTGCAATGCGCGCAGGTCTGCCGCGTTGCGCTCGGGCCCGCGCCGGTCGGGGAGCAGCGCGTCGATGGCGGCAAACTCGGACGCGCTCACCATCGCACCGCCACCCGCCGCGACGACGGCCTGCAAGGCCCCCGGGCGCGCGTCGGGGAGACCGTAGGCCGGCGCCTCCTGCGGCACGAAGATGCCCGAGATCCGCACGCCGTCCGTCGCCATCTGTCGCGCGACCTCCTCCGCAACCGGCCCCATGCCGCCGCCATCCGACACCAGCACCACGTCGGGCGCCAGCGACGCGGCATCGCGCAGGATGCCCCGCGCCATGGTCAGCGCCCGGTCGGGACGGCTACCGCCCACCGGCAGGGTCTCGGCATCCGCCACGGCGATCATGCCCTGCAGCATCTGCGGATCCTCGGAAGGCACGCTGGCGAGAAAGCTCTCGCCACCATAGACGATGAGCCCGGTGGGACGCGCCTCGCCCCGGTCGATCAGCCGCGAGACGGCGGCCTGCGCATCGTCGAGCCTACCGCCCCCGGTCATCGAGGGCGAGAGATCGAAAAGGACCATCAGCGCGTCGCGGTTGCGCAGCACCGGCGCGTCGGGATCGCGGCTGGCGGGCCCCGCGAGCCCGGTACAGAGCAACGCCAGCGACAGCGCCATGAGCCACGGATCGGGCCCGCTGCGCGG
>NZ_JAATOS010000522.1:0-2724 GCF_011806505.1 Salipiger sp. HF18
ACCCCCGGGATCTCCCACCCGGGGGCATTCATCACATCATCTCACCCGGTCAGACCGTCGCCGCGTCGTCGGCGCTCTCCTCGACCACTTCGGCCGGGGCCTCGTCGGTGTCGGGGATCAGCAGCGACAGGATGATCGCCGAGAGCCCCGCCAGGGTGATCGGCGTCGCCACCACCTGCTTGAGGAAGGTCGGCAGGTTCTGCGTCGCGTCAGGCACCAGCGTGACGCCGAGCCCGAGCCCGAAGCTCACCGCCATGATATAGACCTTCTTGCGGTCGATGTGCTGGGTCGCGAGGATCCGGATCCCGGCCACCGCGATGGTCCCGAAGAGCACCAGCGTCGCCCCGCCCAGAACCGGCTTGGGGATCAGCAGGAAGAGCTGGCCCACCACCGGGAAGAAGCCGAGCAGCACGAGGATGCAGGCGATGTAGAGACCCACATGCCGGCTTGCGACGCCGGTCATCTGGATGACCCCGTTGTTCTGCGAGAAGGTGGTGTTGGGAAAGGTGTTGAAGAGCGCGGCCAGCCCCGAGTTCACGCCGTCGGCGAGGATGCCCCCCTTGATGCGCTTCATGTAGAGCGGGCCCTTCACCGGCTGGCCTGCGATCACCGAGTTGGCGGTCAGGTCGCCCGAGGTTTCGATGGCGGTCACGAGGAAGATGAAGGCGATCGGGATGAACAGCCCGATGTCGAAGTCGAGCCCGTATTTCAGCGGTTGCGGAATGGCGATCAGCGCGCCCTGTCCGGCCTTCGAGAAATCCACCTGCCCGAAGATCACGGCGATGATCGTGCCGATCACGAGCCCGATCATGATGGCCGAGATCCGCAGCATCGGGCTGCCGGTGAAGGTCATCACGAGGATCGCCACCACCACGATGGAGCCCAGCATCAGGTTAACCGGCGCGCCGAGGCTCTCGCCCGCGCCGACGCCGCCTGCGAAATCGGTGAAGCCCACCTTGACCAGCGACAGGCCGATCACGGTGATGACGACGCCGGTGACCGTTGGGGTGATGATCTTTCCGAGCCTGTCGATGAACTGGCTCAGAACGATCTCGACGAGACAGCCCGCAAGGCAGAGCCCGAAGATCATCGCCAGCATGTCCTCGGGTGTGCCGCCGTTGTTCTTGACCGCGAAGCCCGCCGCCAGCACCGGCCCGAGGAAGGCGAAGCTCGTGCCCTGGACGCTCAGGAGCCCCGAGCCCACCGGACCGATGGCCTTGCACTGGATGAAGGTCGCGATGCCCGAGACGAAGAGCGACATGGCGATGAGGTAGGGGACGTATTCGCCCAGTCCCAGAACGCCGCCGATCACCAGCGTGGGTGTGACGATGCCGACGATGGAGGCGAGGAAGAGAGGGAAGGCCGCAAGCGCCGCCGCCGCGGGCGCGGGCCCGTCCTCGAGCCCGTAAATGAGGGGGGTTGATTCAGTGGTGTCAGAGGCCATGACGTTCTCCGTGTTCCGGCTCCCGGGTGCGGCCGCAATTGCCGCACCTCCCGGATCCAGCCTGCGCGACGAGGGGAAACCGCCGCTACACGGTTGGCGGTCCGGCCGGGCCTGCGCGGGCCGTGGTCGGCCAGATGACATATTCTTGACAGGCCGCGAGCAGGTGTTGTGCAATTCTTGGGCGACCGGAGAAGTCACGTAACCCGTATGCGTGGCGCGGCATCATTTCCCTGAAGTCAGGCGCGCGACACGAAAAAGGGGCGCGCGGCGCCCCCTTCGATGCTTCACGGCGTGAGGCCGAAATATCTGTCAGTTCGCGAGCGCCGCGATGGCGCCGATCACATCCAGCACCTTGCGGGTGTCGGGATCGACGCGATAGACGCGGTCGTCGCTGCGGTAATAGGTGTCGTCCGGGCGCAGGCCGTAACGCGACGGGTCGCGGATCACCACGTAGTCACCGGTGATGCGGTCGCCGGTGCGATAATACTCGCGGCGCATCTCGCGATGGTCCCGATCTCGGTCGTGGTCATAGGAGCGCATCTTCTTGGCCTGACCCGGCGGGACGCAGCCCTTGCTGGCGAGACCCGGGGGACAGCCCTTGGGCCCCGCGACGGCCGCGACGGGCAGGCTCAGCGCGGTGGCGGACAGGGCGATCAGGGCGAGCTTGCGAAACATATGCGTTTCTCCTGTTTTTTGCATTCCTTACCCTCAAACGTGCGCGTTGCGCAGTTCCGTTCCCCGAGGGGTGAAAGAACCGGCAGAGCTTTGCCGATGCCCCGGCAGGGCCGTGGGATCTCCGCTCACTGGCTCCAGTCGGGCGAACGCTTTTCGAGGAATGCCGATATGCCCTCGTTGGTGTCGCGCCAGAGCATGTTCTCGACCATGACCTCGCCCGCGTAGGCATAGGCCTCTTCGGTGCCGAGACGGGCCTGCGCGTAGAAGGCCTCCTTGCCGATCTTCACCGCCGGGCCAAGCTTGCCGGCCACGGTCTCGGCCAGCTCCAGCGTGGCCGCCTCGAGCGTCTCGGCGGGCACGACCCGGTTGACGAGCCCCATGCGCTGCGCCTCTGCGGCGTCTGCGGAGCGTCCGGTGACAAGCATCCCGAAGGCGTGCCTGGCAGCGATGTTGCGGGTCAGCGCCACCATGGGGGTCGAGCAGAAGAGCCCGATGTTGACCCCGTTCACGCCGAAGCGCGTGCCCTCGGCGGCCACGGCCATGTCGCAGGTGGCGACGAGCTGGCAGCCGGCGGCGGTGGCGATGCCGTGGACCTGCGCGATCAC
>NZ_JAATOS010000523.1:0-2718 GCF_011806505.1 Salipiger sp. HF18
ATTACGCCACTTACCCCGGCACCCTTCGGGCGGCGGGGGCCGTCCCGCATGCGGTGGCCACCCGCCCCGAGCGCGCCTTCCTCCCCGATCCCGAGGACGTGGCCGCCGCCGCGCGCGCCACGGGCGCGGTGTCGCTGCTGATCAACACGCCCAACAACCCCACAGGCGCGATCTACCCGCGCGCCACGCTCGAGGGGCTGGCCCGCGTCGCCGAGGCCGAGGATTTCTGGCTGATCTCGGACGAGGTCTACGACACCCAGATCTGGGAGGGCCGCCACCTGAGCCCGCGCGCCCTGCCCGGCATGGCTGCGCGCACGCTGGTGCTGGGCTCGATGTCGAAGAGCCACGCCATGACCGGCAGCCGCATCGGCTGGATCGTCGGCCCCGAAAGCGCCATCGCGCGGTTCTACGACCTCTCGGTCAACACCACCTACGGCGTACCGGGCTACATCCAGGACGCGGCGCTGTTCGCGCTGGAACAGGGCGGCGCGCTCGAGGCGCGCGTGGCCGAGCCCTTCCGCCGCCGCCGGGCGCTCGCGCAGGAGATCCTCGCCCGGCAGAACGCTGTCGGGCTGATCCCCTCGGGCGGCGCGATGTATCTCTTCCTCGACATCCGCTCCACCGGGCTCAGCGGCGAGGGCTTTGCCAACGCCCTTCTCGACCATCGCCATATCGCCGTGATGCCGGGCGAGAGCTTCGGCGCCACGGCGGCGGGCTTCGTGCGCGTCGCGATGACCATCCCCGACGAGCGCTTCGCCGAGGCGCTGCACAGCCTCTGCCGCTTTGCCGAGGGCGTTGCCCGTGCCGCCTGAGCGCCGCATCGTGGAGGTGGCGGCATGAGCACGCCGGTGTCGTCGATCCGCAACCTCGGGCCGGCGGTCGAAAGCGCGCTCGCGCGCGCCGGGGTGCCCGACGCCGAGACGCTGCGCGAGATCGGTGCCCACGAGGCTTATGGCCGGATGCTGAAGGCGGGCACCAAGCCGCATTTCATCGGCTACTACGTGATGCACATGGCGCTGCAGGGGCGGCCTTGGAACGACTGCCGCGGCAGGGAGAAGGAAGAGCTCCGCGCCCGCTTCGACGCGCTCTGCGCCGAGGTCTCGGGCAACGGGCGTCCGCTCTCGGGGATCGAGAAGGTGCTCGACGAGATCGGCGTGCGCCCCAGGGCCCGCCCGCGCGGTTGAGCCTGCGCAGCTGGCTCCGCCGGGCGTGGCGGCGGGACCTTTTGCGGCCCTGAGGAACGGAGAGCGCGACCCGACCGAACTGCCGGGAGTGAGACTGTCCCGGTGCAGGTCGTCCGTGGCAAAGCTGAGGGGCGCGTCATGCCTCCGCCGAGCTCCGCCTCTCTTCAGTCCCGCATCGGGACGAACCGCGCATCAGCCCACGTAGGGCCGAACAGCCTCTCAGTCCCCTGACCCACCGGGCCGCGTCCCACGCCGCATCGGGCCTGCGCAGTCTTTCTGTCCTTTTCCCGACCGGAACGGGTTTCTGCTCTGAAGCGAACAACAGGTATTTGGTCCTCCGCCGAGCGGACCCGCAAACCAGTCCACGCGCAGGCCGTCCCGCCCGTCCCCCGGCCGTCCCTTCCCACGCCAAATGCCCGTGAGCGGAACTCTGCTGCCAGTTGCGTCGTTGGTTCTGGAAACGCAAACCCAACCGGAGGCCCTCACCATGGACCTGATCCGCATCATCGCCGCCATTCTGCTGCCGCCGCTCGGGGTCTTCCTCCAGGTCGGCTTCGGCAAGCATTTCTGGCTCAACCCCCGCGAGCCGCAACACGCGTGACCGCCATGAGCGCCCATGATCACCTTCGCCGGGTCGAACGCGTCGAGCGCATCGCCCGCACCATGGATCGGGCCTTCCGGGTGCCGCTGACCGGCATCCGCATCGGATGGGACTCGATCATCGGTCTGGTACCCGGGATCGGCGATACGCTGGCACTGGCGCCGGCGATCTGGATCGTGAACGAGGCCCGGGACATGGGCGCGCCAAAGCCGCTTCTGGCGCAGATGGCGGGCAACATCGGGGTCGACTGGGTGATCGGCCTCTTGCCGCTCATCGGCGACATTCTCGACGTGGGCTACAAGTCCAACCTACGCAACGCCGCGCTTCTGCGCGCATGGGTCGAGGAACGGCACCGTGTGCCCGGCAACGGCGCCGCCCGCCCCGCCGACTACGGCGAGGCGATGGCGCTCTGACTGCAGCCAGCGCGCGCCCGTGGTGGGCCCCGTCGCCGGTGCGCACTGACCACCGCCAAACATCATCCGCAAAGCAAAACGGGCGCCCAGCCGGGCGCCCGTTTCGTCTGTCACTCGCTCATGCGGGCGTATGACCAGCTGAATGCGTCATGCGGAAGCATGACGCAGGCATCGTGCCGTGGCTCAGCCGACCAGCTCGAGGCCCGAGAAGTAGTAGGCGATCTCGGCAGCCGCGGTTTCCGGGGCGTCGGAGCCGTGGACCGAGTTCTCGCCGACGGATTCGGCGAACTCTGCGCGGATGGTGCCCGGGGCCGCGTCGGCCGGGTTGGTTGCGCCCATCACTTCGCGGTTCTTCGCGATGGCGCCTTCGCCTTCCAGCACCTGCACCACGACCGGCTCGGAGGCCATGAACTCGCAGAGTTCGTCGTAGAAGGGACGCTCGGCGTGCACCTTGTAGAACTCACCGGCCTGTGCCTTGGTGAGCTGGATGCGCTTCTGCGCGACGATCCGCAGGCCCGCT
>NZ_JAATOS010000524.1:0-2711 GCF_011806505.1 Salipiger sp. HF18
CCTCCCAGAGCCGCGCGACGGCGTCGCCGCCCTCGAGATCCGCGTCCTGCCTGAACGGCAGATCCGCCGAGACCGGCATCAGCACCACAGGGTAGTCCTGCAGGAAGCCGCGCCACGCCCGGATCAGCGCCGAGCGGCGCATGAACACCTCGCTGAAGCGCTTCACGTCCACCGCCGCGGCGCGCTCGGCGTAATGCGAGAGCAGCGCAATGGCGCCGGGATCGCCCTCGGCCTGCGCTGCGGCCATCTTGTCGGCGTGGCCGTCCGAGAGCCAGAGGTCGATCTGCAGCTCCACCGCCTCGCGGATCTCGGGGATCTCGGAGGGCTCGTCGACCTCCCACCCCGCGAGGCGGAAGATGTTCGCGGCGCGCTCGAGATCGTCGAGGATGCGCGGGTCGGTGTCGATCCCGCCCGGACGCTTCACCAGCGCCACGCGGCGCCGGTAGCGCGGCCCCTCGAGCGGCACCGGCGCGCTCCAGGGATCGTCCGCGGCGTAGCCCGCCATGCCCTCGAGCCCGAGGCGCAGGTCGTCGACCCGGCGCGCGAGGGGGGAAGAGACCGCCATGATCTGCGGCCCGATGCCCCGGTCGGGCGAGGAGTGGTTGAACGTCGGCACCCGCCCCAGCGTCGGGCGAAGCCCCTGCACGCCGCAGGCATAGGCGGGGTAGCGGATCGAGCCCGCGATATCGGTGCCGTGGCCGATATGGCCCATGCCGGTCGCCACCGCGGCCCCTGCCCCTCCCGACGATCCGCCGGCGGTCAGCGCCGGGTTATGCGGATTCCTGGTCTCGCCGTAGAAGTTGTTGGTGGTGAACCAGCGGTACGAGAAGGCGGGCGTGTTGGTGCGCCCGATGGCGATGGCGTCGTGCTGGCGCATGTGGCGCAGGAACGGGTTGTCCTGCGTCGCCACGACGTTCTCGAAGATCCGGCAGCTGTTGGTCGAGGCATAGCCCTTCTGGTCCGACAGCACCTTGATGGTCACCGGCACGCCGGCCAGCGCGCCGACCTGCTCGCCACGGGCGATGCGGGCGTCCAGCGCCTCGGCCTCGGCCATGGCGTCCTCGCTGCAATCCTGCACGATGGCATTCACCTGCGGGTTCAGCCTGGCCACGCGGTCGAGCGTGTCGCGGATGACGTCGGCGGCCTTCAGCTCGCCACGGCGGATTCGCGCGGCATTTCAGGGGGACTTTCGAGAAGACGGGAAATACGGGATCAGGCCGGCTGCAGGTCGAGCATGCGCGCGCGGATGGCGAGGACGACGTTTTCGGGCACGGGAATGCTGGCGACATGCGGCGTGATGAAGATCCTGGGGTGGGACCAGAACGGGTGGCCCTGCGGCAGCGGCTCGGTCTCGAACACGTCCACCGAGGCTCCCGAGAGGTGGCCGCTGTCGATGGCCTCGACCAGCGCGGTCTCGTCCACCTGCCCGCCCCGCCCGATGTGGATGATCGCGGCGCCCTGCGGCAGCTTCGCCATCAGCTCGGCGCCGATCATCCCTTGCGTCTGCGCGGTGAGCGGCAGCACGTTGATCAGGATGTCGCTCTGGGCAAGGAAGTCGTCGAGCCCGTCGGCGGTGTAATGCGTCACGCCCGGCATCGGCTCGGGCGCGCGGCGGGAATAGCTCGCCACCGGGTAGCCGAGCGCCGTCAGGCCGCGCGCGATGGCCTGCCCCATGTGACCGAAGCCCATGACGCCGATACGCTTTTCCAGCGGAGAGATGCCGTAGAGCTTGCGCTGATAGTCCTGCCGCCCACGTGCCTCGAACCAGCTCGCCATCTCGCGGTGGTGCCAGAGGACGTGGAAGACGCTGAAGCCCGCCATCTGCTGGGCCTGGTCGGCATCCTCGACCCGGAAGATCGGCAGCCCCTTGGGCAGCGAGGGGCAGGCCTCGATGGCATCCACTCCCGCCCCCGCGCCGAAGACGGCGCGCAGGTTGGGATAGGGGGTGAAGGCATCGGCCGCCGGCAGGAAGGTGAACATGAACTGCACCTCCGCCGGGTTGGCGATCTCGTCGGGGCGTCGCAGATCGAGCTCGGGCGCGACCTTCTCGAAAAGCGGGATGTATCGCTCTCCCAGTTCGAGTCGAGAGTCGCTCACGACGCCTAGAATGCGGGTCATACGGTGGCAGTCCTTTGTTGTTCCCAGTCGGCCCCCGGCACGGCCGCCAGAAGCTTTCGCGTATATTCCTGCTGAGGGCGCAGGAAGATGTCATGCACGGTGCCGATCTCGACCAACCGGCCCTTCTGCATCACCGCGATACGGTCGCACAGCTGGGCCGCCACCCTCAGATCGTGGGTGATGAAGAGGATCGACAGCTCCATCTTCTCGCGCAGCTCCCGCAGGAGGTCCAGCACCTGGGCCTGGATAGAGACGTCGAGAGCCGAAACTGCCTCATCCGCGATGATCAGCTCGGGGTCCATGGCCAAAGCGCGGGCAATTCCGATACGTTGGCGCTGCCCGCCCGAGAATTCATGCGGGAAACGCTGCGCCGCATCGGCCCCGAGTCCCACGATCTCGAGCAGTTCGCGGGCACGGGCCTCGGCCTGCTTGCGGGGCACGCCGCGGGTGATCGGGCCGTCGGTGATCGCGCCCATGATGCGCTGGCGCGGGTTGAGCGAGGCGTAGGGATCCTGGAAGACCATCTGCACCTTGTGGCGCTGCTTGCGCAGCTCTTCGTCCGAGAGCGCCGCAAGGTCGGTCCCGCCCACCAG
>NZ_JAATOS010000525.1:0-2702 GCF_011806505.1 Salipiger sp. HF18
CTGCATCACGTCGGCGCGCACGGTCCGGGCGAAGGGCCCGATCATCGACAGGCCCACGGCGACGACCACCTTGTCGACGCCCTGTCCGAGGATGGCGATGAAGGCCACCGCAAGGATCAGCGAGGGCAGCGCAAGGATCGAGTCGATGAGCCGCATCAGGGCCCATTCCAGCCAGCCGCCCGAGAGCCCGGCGGCCAGCCCGATCACGAGGCCTCCGGCGGCACCGATGAGCACCGAGAAGATGCCGATGATCAGGGCGTATCGGGCGCCGTAGATGACGCGCGAGAGGATGTCCTGCCCGTAGCTGTCGGTGCCCAGCGGATGTGCGAGCGACGGCCCCTGCATCATCGCCATGAAGTCCTGCTTCACCGGGTCAAAGGGCGCCACGTGCGGCGCGAAGGTGGCGGCCAGCACGTAGGCGGCGGCGACGATCAGCGCGACGGTGAAGAACGGACGGCGCAGGAACATCGAGCGGCGCCCGCGCGGCGCCTTGGCGCGCGGCAGGGGGGTGGTTGCGGCGTCGGAGGAGGGAAGGCTCATTTGCGGGCCCTCAGACGGGGATCGAGGAAGGGATAGGAGAGATCGACCAGCAGGTTCACCCCGATGAAGAGCGTGGCTGTCATCATGACGCCGGCCTGCACCACCATGTACTCGCGCCCCAGCACCGCCGAGGTCAGCATCTGGCCGATGCCGGGCAGATTGAAGACGGTCTCGGTCAGCACCGTGCCCTGCAAGAGCGTGCCGAGTTGCAGCCCGAGGATGGTGACCAGCGGCATGGCGATGTTGCGCACGCCGTGGACCCAGATCACCCGCCACGACGGCTCGCCCCTTGCGCGGGCGGCGGCGATGTAGGGCTGCTCCATCACCTCGATGAGCGTGGCGCGGGTGAGGCGCGTGATCATCGCGATGAAATAGGTCGAGAGCGTCAGCCCCGGCAGGATCATGTGGTAGATGCCGCCCCAGAAATCCTGCCACGGCGAGATGTAGCCCATCACCGGGAAGAGCTGCAGCTTCACCGCGAAGAACCAGATCAGCAGGATGCCGAGCAGGAAGGAGGGGAAGGCGGTGCCGGTCAGTGCCAGCACCGCTGAGCCCGCGTCGAACGCGGTGTCCTTCTTGACCGCCGAGATCACGCCCAGCGGCACGCCGATCAGGATCGCGAAGGCGAGGGAGAAGGAGGCGAGCGTCAGGGTGACGGGCAGCGCCTCCTTGAAGGCATAGGTATAGATATCCGTGCGCGCGACATAGGACGTGCCCCAGTCGCCCTGCACGAAGCGCAATGCCCAGTCGGCGTATTGCGAGAGGAAGGGCTGGTCGAGCCCGAGTTGAGCGGTGAGCTGCTCGTAGCTTTCCTGCGAATACTCCGATCCCAGCATGATCTGGATGGGATCGCCCGGCGCCAGCTTCAGAAGTCCGAAGCTGGCCACCGAGACGAAGAACAGAACGACAAGCGTCTGCGCGATCTTTCCCAGTGCCTGTCGTAGCATCAGGCGAGGCTCACCGTGTGCAGGTTCACGAGGTCGGCGGGGATGTACTCGAACCCCTGAACCTTGTTCGAGAACACCTTGTAGATGGGCATGTGCGCCATGATGGCGATGCCGGCCTCATCCATCAGCAGGTCCTCGGCCTTGTAGTAGAGCGGGCGCCGCTCTTCGACGTCGAGCACCACCTGCGCCTGCGCGCAGAGTTCGTCGAACTCGGTGTTGACCCAGCCGCCGAAATTCCACGCCCCGTCCGAGCGGAACTCGGGGTAGATGGTCTCGTCGGGGTCGAGGTCGGCCACCCACTCGAAGTCGTAGAGGTCGAAATCCGACTCGTTGCGGCGCTTGAGCCAGGTCGCGGGCTCGACCAGCTCGAGCTTCGCCTTGATGCCGATCTGCGCCAGCATCGGCGCCACGGTCTGGGCGATGCGGGTGCCGACCGGGCCGCGCTCGGCCATCACGTAGGTGGCCTCGATCTCGCCCTGGTTCGCGGCCTTGGCACGGAACGCCTTGGCCTTCTCGAGGTCGAACCACTGGCCGCGGCCGCTGGTGGCGATGTCCGGGTCGTAGAAGCTGGTCATCGGCGGCGAGATCGGCGTGTAGGCCTTCTTGGCCCGCCCGAAATAGGCCTGCTGCACGATGGTCTCGCGATCCAGCGCCCATGCAACGGCGCGGCGCAGGTTGATGTCGTCGAAGGGCGCGCGGTTTCATGTCATCCCGACAAAGGGGTAGTTGCCCTCGATTTCGCCGTAGAGCGTGGCGTTCGGGAAGGCATCGACCTGGTCCACCAGCTGCATCGGGCAGTCGGTCATGCCGTCGATCTGACCCGCCATGAGCGCGGCAAGCGCGGTCGAGGCCTCGTTCATCAGCACGAAGGTGACGCGCTCGAGCTTGGGCATGCCGGGCTCGAAGTAGTCGGGGTTGGCCTCGAGCTCGATGGCGTCGTTCTCTTTCCACGACACGAACTTGAACGGGCCGGTGCCGACCGGATGGCGGCCGTAGTCGGCGCCGTACTGCTGCACGGCGGCGGGGCTCACGATGGTACCGGCGCGGCCGGTGGAGCCGGTCAGCGCGACGGGCAGGAAGGCGTAGGGCTCGGAGAAGGTGAGCTTGATGGTCAGCGGATCGACGATGTCGATGGTGTCGAGCAGCGCCAGCTTCCACGCGTGCGGCGAGGCGGGCTCGCCTTCCTTGACGCGCAGCAGCGAGAACTTGACCGCC
>NZ_JAATOS010000526.1:0-2668 GCF_011806505.1 Salipiger sp. HF18
TTGTGCTCGGGCTCATCCCAGAGCGAGGGCGGCAGGGCCCGGGTGAGATCGATGCGCGCGGCGAGCGTGTCGACCACCTCGTCCGAGAGCAGCGTCTCGGTCACGCCGGGGCAGGAGGCGGGATCGCCGATCAGCGCATCGCGGTGGTAGTAGGCCAGCTTGGTGGCCTCGGCGTGGATGTGGATGCGGTCGGCCTCCGACAGGCCCTCGCCCATGTCGAACTTCGACAGGATGCGCAGGATCAGCAGTGCGGCAAGACCCTGTCCGTTGGGCGGGCATTGCAGCACGTCGTAGCCCGCGTATTGCGATGAGATCGGCTCGACCCAGTGGGCGGCGTCCCGGGCGTCGTGGAAATCTTCCTCGGTCTGCAGACCGCCGAGCGACTTCAGGTGCGCGGCCATCTTCGCGGCGGTCTCGCCCTCGTAGAAGCCCGCGGCGCCCTTGGCCGCGATCTCGCGCAGGCGCGCGCCGATCAGCGGCTGCGCGTGCATCTGCCCGACCTTGGGGGCGGCCCCGCCCGGCAGGAAGATCTTGGCGGCGTGCTCGTCCCTGGCCACCAGCGACGCGGTTGCCGCCCAGTCCATCGCCACGCGCGGGGTCACCGGGTAGCCGTTCTCGGCGTAGTGGATGGCGCGGGCGAAGAGCCGGTCGAGCGGCATGGTGCCGTGATCGCCATGCAGCAGGCACCATGCCGAGATCGCGCCGGGAATGGTCACCGAATGCGGGCTGGTCTGCGGGATCTCGTCGGTGAGCCCGCTGGCCTTCAGCGCCTCGACCGTGGCGGCGGCGGCGGCGCGGCCCGAGCCGTTCAGGGCTTTCACCTTGCCGCCCTTCGGCGCGTAGAGCGCGAAACAGTCGCCGCCGATGCCGGTCATCAGCGGGTCGACCACGCATTGCACCGCCACTGCGGCGATGGCCGCGTCCACAGCGTTGCCACCGCACGAGAGGATGTCGAGACCCGCCGCCGTGGACAGCGGATGCGACGTCGCGATCATCGCTTGCGAGGCGAGGGTGCTGGGACGCCGGGCGGAGAAAAAGTCGAACATTGTATTCTGTCCTGGTTGTTGGCTTCGGGTTCCGTGAGTGTTGTATGACCCTTAGCGGATTTCAGGGGTCTGTGCCCCCTTTGATGTGAGCGGGTGAAGGCAGGCGACGGCCCGCCCGGCATCGAGGGCGCCGAGCTGCGGGTCGCGCAGCCGGCAGTCGTCCCGCGCCGCCGGGCAGCGCGAGGAGAACCGGCATCCCTTCGGCAGGTCGAGCGGGCTCGGGATCTCGCCCGGAAGCGGCTCGGGGATCGGCTCGAAGAACTGCGGTGCGGCGGCGCGCAGGGCCGCCGAGTAGGGGTGCGCGGGCGCCTCCAGCACGGCGTCGGTGGGGCCGGTCTCGACGATGCGGCCGAGGTACATGATCGCGATCTCCTCGCAGAGATAGCTTGCGACGCCGAGGTCGTGGGTGATGAAGACCAGCGTCAGCCCCATGTCGCGCTGCAGCCCCTGGAGCAGCGTCAGAAGCTGCGCCTGGGTCGAGACGTCGAGCCCGGAGACCGCCTCGTCCGCCACCAGCACCGAGGGCTCGGACGCAAGCGCGCGGGCGATGGCCACGCGCCGGACCTGGCCGCCGGAGAGCCCCGAGGGGTAGCGGTTGGCGGCATCCCTGGGCAGGCCGACCCGGTCGATGAGCTGCGCCACACGGGCGGCTTCCCCGGATTTCGGCACGATGCCGAAATGGCGCAGGGGCTCGGCGATGAGCTGGCCCACGGTCATGCGCGGATCGAGCGAGCCGCGCGCATCCTGATAGACCATCGCCACGTCGCGGGCGAAGGCGGTGCCATGGGCGCGGGCCTCGCGGATCGGCTTGCCGCAGTAAAGCGCCCGGCCGCCGCTGGGCGCGTCGAGCCCCAGCAGCACGCGCAGCAGCGTCGACTTGCCCGAGCCGGACTCGCCCACCAGCGCGATGGACGCGCCCTGCCGCACGGTGAGCCGCACGCCGTCGAGGGCGCGCAGCCCCACGGTGTCGCGGCTGAGCAGCCCGCGGCCGGGTTTCGGCACGGCGAAGACCTGCTCGACCTCGATCAGTTCGAATACCGCCGGGGCGGGCGCGTGCCGGGTCTCGGCCGGGGCGCTTTGGATCTGGGCCATGGTCATTCCGGATTCCAGCAGGCGAATTGGTGGTCGAGCGGGCCCGTCGCATCGTCGCGCGCGGGCACCAGCGGCGGCGCCTCACCGGCGCAACGGGGCAGGGCGCGCGGGCAGCGGGTGGCAAAGCGGCAGCCCACGGGCATCTCGCTGTGCGGCGGCACCGTGCCCTCGGGGGCGGTGAGGTCCTTGCTGCCGATCTCGAGCACGCAGGACTTGAGCTGGCGCGTGTAGGGGTGACGGCTGCGCTCGAGCACCTCGCGCGAGGGGCCGCTTTCCACCACCTGGCCGGCATAGAGCACCACGATCCGGTCGCAGGACTGGCTGGCGAGCGCGAGGTCGTGCAGCACGAAGATGCAGCTCGCGCCCCGGGCCCGGGTCTGGGCCAGGATCAGTCGCACGATCTGCGCCTGGATCGTCACGTCGAGCGCTGAGGTGGGCTCGTCGGCGAGCAACAGGTCGGGGTTCCCGGCAAGCGCAATCTCCACCATCACCCGCTGCTGCATGCCGCCCGTTTCCTCTTTCGGGAATTC
>NZ_JAATOS010000527.1:0-2666 GCF_011806505.1 Salipiger sp. HF18
CGCTCCTCGTCCCAGAGCAGGTCCTGCGTGCCGTTGCCGTGGTGCACGTCGAAATCCACCACCGCGACGCGATCCAGCCCGTGGTGGTCGAGCGCGTACTTGGCCGCGAGCGCGGCGTTGCCGAAGAGGCAGAAGCCCATGGGCGTCTCGCGTTCGGCGTGGTGGCCGGGCGGACGGGGGGCGCAGAAGGCGTTCGTCGCCTCGCGCGACATCACCGCGTCGACGGCGCGAATGGCGGCGCCCGCGGCGCGGCGCGCGGCCTGCATGGAACCCGGCGACACCCATGTGTCGGAATCGAGCGCCACCTGTCCCTGCTCGGGCGCGGCGCGCTTGATGCGGTCGATGTAGCGCTGCGGGTGGACCCTCGCGATATCGGCGTCGCTCGCGGCGGGGGCGGCGAGGCGCAGCAGGTCGAGCGGTGCCAGCGCGTGCAGCAGGTGGTCGAGCCGGGCCACCCGCTCGGGGTGGCCGTCCGGGGTGATGTGGTCGTGGCAGTCGGCGTGCGTGATGAGTGCGGTCGTCATGACGGTCCTCCCCCTGACGTCAATGCGCGACAGGATTCCGTACCTGCCGCCAGTGGGCAACCCGCGATTTCCTGCAATTGTTCCGAGCCGGCAGAAACCGGCGGGAGGGATCAGTCGGGCGCCAGCATGTAGCCCGCGCCGCGCACCGTCTGCAGGTAACGCGGCTGCTTCGGGTCGCTCTCGATCTTGCGCCGCAGCCGGGTGATCTGCACGTCGACCGCGCGTTCCTGCGCCTGCCCCTTGTCGCGGCCGAGCTCCTCGACCAGCTTGGTGCGGCTCAGCGCCTCGCCGGGCTTGGCCGAGAAGATCCGCATGAGCTGGCTCTCGGTGGCGGTGAGCCGGACAAGCTCTTCGCCCCGCCACATCTCGCCGCGCTCGATGTCGTAGCGGATCGGGCCGAGGGTCAGCAACTTCGGCGCGGCCTCCTCGGCGCGGGTGTCGGGCACCCGGCGCAGGATCGCGTTGATGCGCAGCAGCAGCTCCTTGGGCTCGAAGGGCTTGGCGAGATAGTCGTCGGCCCCCGCCTCGAGCCCCTTGATCCGGTCCTCGGTCTCGCCCCGCGCGGTCAGCAGCATGATCGGCGTCCGGGAGCCGCGCTCGCGGATGGCGCGGGTGAGGCTGACGCCGTCCTCGCCGGGCATCATCACGTCGAGCACGATCATGTCGAACT
Source organism: Salipiger sp. HF18 (assembly GCF_011806505.1). Classification (NCBI taxonomy): domain Bacteria; kingdom Pseudomonadati; phylum Pseudomonadota; class Alphaproteobacteria; order Rhodobacterales; family Roseobacteraceae; genus Salipiger; species Salipiger sp. HF18. The sequence goes on from NZ_JAATOS010000527.1 coordinate 1,195, forward strand.
CGAGCCCTTCGAGCAGACGGCGGGCGTGCGCCGCGTCGCGTGCGGCGCTGACCAGAAAACCATGCCGTATGAGGAACTTCTGCAGCAGTCCCCGGATCCGCTCGTCGTCGTCGACGATCAGGATATGCGCGTCCGGGTCGGTCATCCGCGCACCTCGCGCAGGCCGGAGTAGTGGCGGCGCATTTCGGGATCCATCATCGCCTCGAGCACCTTGCGGAACCCGGCCACGGCTTCGGGTCCGACCTGCCGGTAGGCGGCGCGCATGCGGGCGCGCTGCGCGTCCGAGAGCCGGTGTTCGAGCTCCTTGCCCGCTTCGGTCAGGAACAGGTGCCGCTCGCGCTTGTCGGCGCGGCCGACTCGGCTTTCGACCAGACCGTCCTCGATCAGGGTGCGCAGGACACGATTGAGCGACTGTTTGGTGACGCCGAGGATCGACAGCAGGTTGTTCACCGTGGTGCCGGGCACGATGTTGATGAAGTGCACCGCGCGGTGATGGGCGCGCCCGTAGTCGAGCCCCTGCAGGATGCGGTCGGGATCGGCGGTAAACGCCCGATAAGCAAAGTACATTGCCTCGATACCCTGCCGGAGCTGTTCGTCCGTAAGGTAGAGGAGTGCCTCCCCAACATGTGCCTGCGTGCCAGGACCGTCCGCCATGCTCATGTCCCCCTCTGTCTCCCAAGTTTTGGGCACTTTAAGTCAGCGTTGTTGACATTCCAATACTGAACTGTTAGCGAGTCGCAGTTTTTCCGCAATATTATGTCCGCGTCGGACGTAAATAGCGCAACAAATGAAAAGCTAAGTCAAACTGAACTGCATGCGCGCCAGAAGGAGAATGGTTATGGAAGGTGCATATGACGACCGCGACGGTAAGATCTGGCTGGACGGCAAGCTGGTGGAGTGGCGGGACGCGCAGGTGCACGTACTGACCCACGCGCTGCACTACGCCAGCTCGGTCTTCGAAGGCGAGCGGGCCTACAACGGCAAGATCTTCCTGGGCCACGAGCACTCGAAGCGGCTGATCTTCTCGGCCGGCGAGCTCGGCTTCGAGATCCCCTACACCGCCGAAGAGATCGACGCGGCCAAGGACGAGGTCCTCAAGGCCAACGGTTTCACCAACGCCTATGTCCGCGCGATCGCGTGGCGTGGTGCGGGCATGGACATGGGCGTCGCCTCGTCGCGCAACCCGGTCCACCTGGGCATCGCGACATGGGAGTGGGGCAACTACTACGGCGACGCCAAGACCAAGGGCGCCAAGCTCGACATCGCGCGCTGGAAGCGCCCGAGCCCCGAGACCATCCCGGTGAACGCAAAGGCCGCGGGTCTCTACATGATCTGCACCATCTCCAAGCACGAGGCCGAGGCCAAGGGCTGCTCGGATGCGCTGTTCATGGATTACCGCGGCTACGTGGCCGAGGCGACCGGCGCCAACATCTTCTTCGTGAAGGATGGTGAGGTTCACACCCCGCTGGCGG
>NZ_JAATOS010000528.1:0-2664 GCF_011806505.1 Salipiger sp. HF18
TGATCCTCGTCGCCAAGGATGTCGGTCAGGACCGCATACTCACCGCCGTCTTCCAGCACGAGGCCCATGGCCACACCGGCCACCGGAGCCTTGAGCGGAACGCCCGCGTCCATCATCGACAGCGAGCCGCCGCAGACGGATGCCATCGAGGACGAGCCGTTGGACTCGGTGATCTCGGAGACCACGCGGATGGTGTAGGGGAAGTCGGTCGGGGCGGGCAGCACGGCCTGAAGCGCGCGCCATGCCAGCTTGCCGTGGCCGATTTCGCGACGACCGGGCGACCCCACGCGGCCAACCTCACCGACCGAGTACGGCGGGAAGTTGTAGTGCAGCAGGAAGTTCGAACGGAAGTTGCCATGCAGGGCGTCGATGATCTGCTCGTCGTCGCCGGTGCCCAGCGTGGTCACGACCAGCGCCTGGGTTTCGCCACGGGTGAACAGCGACGACCCGTGGGTCCGCGGCAGCACCGAGGTTTCCGAAACGATCGGGCGGACCTGGTCGAGCGCGCGGCCGTCGATGCGGCGCTTGTTCTTCACCACGTCGGCACGGAGCACGTTGGACTCGAGCTTCTTCAGCGCCGAGCCGAGGTTCGCGTCCTCGAGCTGCTCTTCGCTGAGCTGGCCCTTGATCTCTTCCTTGACGGCGGAAACGGCGGCAACGCGTTCCTGCTTGTCGGAGATCGCGTAGGCCGCGCGCATCTTCTCTTCACCGAAGCCCTTCACCACTTCGAAGAGCTCGGAGTAATCCGGCGCCTGGAAGTCGAACGGCTCTTTCGCGGCTTCTTCGGCCAGCGAGATGATGAGGTCGATGACCGGCTGGATCTGCTCGTGCGCGAAGGTCACGGCGCCCAGCATCTCGTCCTCGGTCAGCTCGTAGGCTTCCGATTCCACCATCATCACGGCGTCCTTGGTGCCGGCGACGACGAGGTCGAGACGCTGCTCGGGGTTGTTGCGCAGCCCCTGCATGTCGTCGACGGTCGGGTTCAGCACGTATTCGCCATCCTCGAAGCCGACGCGGGCACCGGCGATCGGGCCCATGAACGGCACGCCCGAGATGGTCAGGGCGGCGGAGGCGGCGATCATCGCGACGATGTCGGGATCGTTGACGAGGTCGTGGCTGAGCACGGTGCACATCACCAGCACTTCATGCTTGAAGCCGGGGACGAACAGCGGGCGGATCGGGCGGTCGATCAGGCGGGCGGTCAGCGTTTCCTTTTCGGTCGGCCGCGCCTCGCGCTTGAAGAAGCCGCCGGGCACCTTGCCCGCGGCATAGTATTTTTCCTGGTAGTGGACGGTCAGCGGAAAGAAGTCCTGACCCGGCTTCGGCTCTTTTGCGAAGGTCACGTTGGCCATGACGCTGGTTTCGCCAAGCGTGGCGATGACCGAGCCGTCGGCCTGACGGGCAACCTTGCCCGTCTCAAGAGTGAGGGTCTCTTCGCCCCACTGCATGCTTTTCTTCGAAATGTTGAACATGGTCGTATCCTGTAAGGGAGCTCTCGCAGGCCCTCCTGCGTCTCCCGTTTGCGTGGCGGCCCCATTGCCGCCGCCCCCTTATCCTCTTGCACGCGCCCGGGGGCTGAAGGCGTCACGTCTCAGATGGGAGGGGCCATACAAGAGTTTGGCCAACAGGGAAAGGAAAATACATGCGCAAGGGCGCCGGGACGCCTATGAATAGGGCATTCCGGGCGACCTGCCTTGCGGTCCCAGCCGCGGGAACGGCTCAGAAGGTCCAGATATCGGCGAGCACCCGCGCGGGCCTTTCCTTGACCCGCTCCGGAGCCGGGCTGTCGTAGACCGCCAGCCATTCGCCGGGCTTCAGCCACGGCACGATGCCCTCGGGGTGATCCACCGCACCGCGATAGGGCAGCTCGGCCAGCGTCTCGACCTTGGCAGGCTCCACGAGACCCGAGGTCACGTCCGCCACCGCGTCGCGCCAGCGCAGCACCTCGGAGGGCCCGTCCCCCGCCAGCGCCGTGCCCGTCAGAACAATGAGGTCGTCGCCATCGAAGCTGAGGTCGCGGACGCCCTGCCCGGTGGTGTTGATCAGGTGCTTGCGGTAGCGCATCCCGTCGGCCAGCCGGCGCGGCTTCAGGTGGCCGTTCTTGGTCACCTTCATCTCCATGTCGAGGATCACCGCGCGGCCGCGCAGCACCGGGCCGCGCAGCCCCAGCCAGATCCGCAGCCCCTTGACCGCGATGCCCTCGATGTCGAGCCCGTTCTCCTTGCTCGGGATCGAGAGGAAGCCGTCGAGGTGCGGGTCGCCCTTCAGCCATTTCTTCAGCGCGCTCTTCTTGCCCTGTTTCACGTGGGCCATCCGGCGCGCGCCATCCCGGGCGACCGGGCGCGGCGCCTCGTCTTCCATCACCAGCGGCAGGCGGCCGAGAAAGGCGCGGTTCTCGTCCCAGTCGATGTCCGCCATGCGGTCGAGCGCGGCCTTGGGGTCGTCGTCGACGTCGGGCTTCTCGCGCTTCAGCGAGTGCGAACCGCAGATCCAGATCCAGTCGCCGTCCACCGCCAGACCCTCGATGTCCATTTCTCCATCGGGGCCGTCGGGAAGCTCGACCAGCTCGCCCAGGTTGAAGTGGACGTGGTTGCCGTAACCCGACTTGTCCGGGGTCAGCCGGTCGATGCCAGCGGTCTCGTCGCAGGACAGGAACAGGGTCTC
>NZ_JAATOS010000529.1:0-2660 GCF_011806505.1 Salipiger sp. HF18
GCGGTGGCCGCGGGCTCGAGGCGCTGGCCCGCAGGATCGTGCCGCGGGTCGGCTGGAAGGACCTGATCCTGCCCGAGCCGGTGAAGCGCGAGCTGGCCGCCATCGCCGACCAGATCCGCCACCGCGCGCGGGTCTATGACGAGTGGGGCTTCGGCGGGCGCATGCCCTCGGGGCGCGGGGTGACGGCGCTTCTGGCCGGGCCCTCGGGCGTGGGCAAGACCATGGCCGCCGAGGTGCTGGCGGGCGAGCTGGGGCTCGATCTCTACAAGGTCGACCTGTCGCGGCTGATCTCGAAATACATCGGCGAGACCGAGAAGAACCTGCGCCGGGTGTTCGATGCCGCCGAGGAGACCGGCGCCTGCCTGTTCCTCGACGAGGCCGACGCCTGCCTCGGCAAGCGCTCCGAGGTCAAGGACAGCCACGACCGTCACGCCAATATCGAGGTGAGCTACCTGCTGCAGCGGATCGAAAGCTACAGCGGCCTGTGCCTGCTGGCGACGAACCTCAAGAACAACATCGACACCGCGTTCCTGCGCCGCCTGCGCTTCGTCATCGACCTGCAGCTGCCCGATCAGGGCGAGCGCCTGAGGATCTGGGAACGCGCCTTCCCGCCCGAGACCCCGACGCAGGGGCTCGACATGGTGGCGCTGTCGCGGCTCGACATCAGCGGCGGCTCCATCGTGGTGATCGCGGTCAACGCGGCCTTCCTCGCGGCCTCCGAGTCTCGGCCGGTGACCATGGGCGACATCGCCCGCGCCGCGCGTGGCGAGTACCGCAAGCATGACAGGGCGTTCCGCGCGCCCTGGGTGGAGGGCGCATGAGACCGCCCCCGAAACCGACCCTGAAACCGACCCCGGCCGCCGCCGCGCAGAGCGTGCGCAGCGGCGTGGAGCGCGCGGCGGCTGCGCTGCCCCCGGGCGTGTCGGGGCATATCCCGCGCCTGCGTCTGCGGGTGCCGCAGGGGGCAGGACCCGAAGAGATCGCGCAGGCGATGCGCAGCGCGCTCTCCCGTGCCCGCCGCGAAGGAGAGGGCGAAGCATGACCGGCTGCGCCTGTTCCGTCCTGTCCGGTCGCCAGATCCGCGTCGCCCCGCGCGACAGCCGCGAGGAACGCCGCGCCGAAGCCATGGCCGATGCCGCCATGACAGGCCGTCCGGTCACGCACGGCGCGGGCGGGCGCGCGGACACGGTCTACCGCGCCTGCGCCGCCTGTGCCGCCGGCGGCAAGCCCTGCGCCGATTGCGAGGAAGAGGCGCTGCACCTCGCCCGCGACGGCACGGGCAGGGATGGCTCTGCCGCTGACGGTGCCGCCGCCGCGATCGCGGGCGGGGGAAGCCCCTTGTCCGGCCCCCTGCGGCAGTATTTCGAACCCCGCTTCGGTGCCGATCTCGGGGCCGTGCGTGTGCACCGCGACGCCGCAGCCGGGGCCGCCGCGCAGTCGATCGGCGCGCGGGCCTATGCGCACGGCGCCCACATCGGCTTCGCCCCCGGAGCGTGGGCGCCCGAGACGCAGGACGGCCGCCACCTGATTGCCCACGAGCTCGCCCACACGCTGGGCGCCGACGGCCAGCTGCACCGCGCCCCCGCCACCGACGACGAGACGGCGCCGCGCCCGCCGCGCGACATGGTCCGGCCGGTGCCGAACGTGCATTCGGAGTCCTTCGAGGACGATGCGGGCGGCGGCGGCACCTCCTTCGAGGAGATCCTCGAGACCGAGCCGATCCGCGCCGGACACCACGTGCAGGGCAAGGTCCGCCGCCGCGAGATCGCGCCCCGCACCGCCACCGAGGACCGCGAGGTGATCGCGGATCACAGGGCGCTGGTCGATTTCAACACCGACACCTGCGAGGTGCGCCTGCCGTTCCGCTTCGGGTTCAGGCGCTCGGCCGGGGACCCGAACAACCACAATTGCCAGGGCGACCCGATGTCGGGCCGGCCCGACATCGACGCCATCGCCGCGCGCTACATCGCCGCCGTCAACAGCAGCCTCAACGACCAGTTCAAGGTGCGGCTCACCGGCTGCGAGAACGACTGCGCCGGGGCCGACATCCCGATCCGCGTCAGCGTCAGCCGCGACGACACCGACGCCGACAAGACGATCCAGGTGGTGCCGCGCAGCGGCCGGGGCAGTGCGCGCTATCTCTGCGCCGGCAACTTCGAGGAAGGCTTCGCCGCGCACGAGGCCGGGCACCAGGTGCTGGGGCGCGGAGACGAGTACCCCGAGACCGACCCCAAGTCGCTCGAGGCGCATCGCAACCGGCGCCGGACCGAGCGGGTGCGACGCGACAACAACCGGATGGGCGAACGCCGCCGCTGGGGTCGCTTCGGCATGTTCCACGAGCGCGATTTCCGCCATGTGACGGCGTTCCTCAACCACATCTTCCCCGGCTGCACCGCCGAGCTGGTGCCGATCCGCCCCGTCATCCCGGAATTTCGTCCCTTCCTCCGGGCCGGGCTCGGCAGCCTCGACGGTGCGCTCTCGGGGCAATTGGGGGGCGGCCTCGACGTCGGCCTGCCGGTGACCCGCGACCGGCGCTGGCTGGCGCTGGTCGGGGCCGAGGCCAGCTATCTCGCCTCGCTCGACCTCGACAAGCGGCGCCTCGTGCTGGCGGGGATGCGGCTGGGGGTCGGGCGGCCGGGCCCCACCCCCCGGCCCCCCCC
>NZ_JAATOS010000530.1:0-2641 GCF_011806505.1 Salipiger sp. HF18
TCGGCCGGGGGAAGCCTCCCCGAATGCGACGCCTGACGGGTGACACGCGGGCCCGGCGCGTCCACCCCGAGGGGCCCCCGAGCGGGCGAGACGGACAAAACACCGCCGGTCCGGCAGAATTTCGGATCGGGTCATTGCCGCGCCGCCGCACGATGTTAGACTCGCGGCACGCGATGGGTTAGGGAAAGGAAGCGTTGTTAACGCTAACGTCACCAGATGCAGAGAATCGGAGAACACCCGGCCATGGTATCCCGCGTCATTCCCGTCGACCCGTTCGACCTGGTCATCTTTGGCGGCACCGGCGATCTGGCCCGCCGCAAGATCATCCCGGCGCTGTTCCGCCGGTTCTGCGCCGGCCAGATGCCCGACGACAGCCGCATCATCGCCGCCGCGCGCTCGGAAATGGACGATGACGGCTACCGCGAGTTCGCGCGCGAGGCGATTGCCGAGTTCGGCAAGAAGAGCGCCGACAACAAGAAGGCGCTGAAGGGCTTCCTCAAGCAGTTGCATTACGTGCCGGTCGACGCCAAGGGCGAGGGCGGCTGGGAGAGCCTCAAGAGCCTGCTGCGCGACGACGAGAACGTGGTGCGCGCGTTCTACTTCTCGGTGGGCCCGAGCCTCTTTGCCGATCTCGCCAAGCAGGTGCGCAGCCACGAGCTGTCGACCCGCGAGAGCCGCATCGTCGTCGAGAAACCCTTCGGCCACGATCTCGAAAGCGCGCGGGCGTTGAACGAGGAGCTGGCGCAGCACTTCCACGAGGACCAGATCTACCGGATCGACCACTACCTCGGGAAGGAGACGGTTCAGAACCTCATGGCCGTGCGCTTCGGCAACATGCTGTTCGAGCCGCTGTGGAACGCGCAATACGTCGATCACATCCAGATCACCGTGGCCGAGACCGTGGGCGTCGAGGGGCGGGGCTCCTACTACGACAAATCCGGCGCCATGCGGGACATGGTACAGAACCACCTGATGCAGCTCCTGTGCCTGATCGCCATGGAACCGCCCGCCCGCTTCGAGGCCGACGCGGTGCGTGACGAGAAGCTCAAGGTGATCCGCGCGCTGGATCCGGTGGATCCGGACCAGATCGTGCGCGGGCAGTACACCTCCGACGGCGAGATGGCCTCGTACCGCGAGGATGCCGAGAACGCGACCTCGAAGACCGAGAGCTTCATCGCGCTCAAGTGCTACATCTCGAACTGGCGGTGGGCGAACACGCCCTTCTACCTGCGCACCGGCAAGCGGCTGGCGGCGCGGGCCTCCGAGATCGCCGTGGTCTTCAAGGAAACGCCGCACTCGATCTTCGGCATCGACTCGGGCCGGCACCGCAACGTGCTCTCGATCCGGCTGCAGCCGAACGAGGGCATGACGCTGGGCGTGACCATCAAGGAGCCGGGCCCGGGCGGGATGCGGCTGGTCGACGTGCCGCTCGACATGTCCTTCGCCGAGGCGCTGGGGCCCGAGGCCGAAGAGGTGACGGATGCCTACGAGCGGCTCATCATGGACGTGATCCGCGGCAACCAGACGCTGTTCATGCGCGGTGACGAAGTCGAGGCCGCCTGGGCCTGGACCGATCCGCTGATCGAAGGCTGGGAGCGGCGCGGCGACTCGCCCAAGCCCTATGACGCGGGCAGTATCGGGCCGGACGACGCGGCCTTCCTGATCAACCGCGACGGTCGCCGTTGGAGGGGGATCAAGGCGTGAGCTACGAATTCAGGACCTACCCGGACCGCGAGATGCTGGCGATGGACCTCGCCAACCAGATCGCGGGAGAACTGCGCGCGGCGCTGTCGCACCAGGACCGCGCGGCGCTGGCGGTGCCGGGCGGCACTTCGCCCGGGCCGGTCTTCGACGCGCTCTGCGCCGCCGATCTCGACTGGGACCGGGTCGACGTGCTGCTGACCGACGAACGCTGGGTGCCCGAGAGCTCGGAGCGCTCGAACACCCGGCTGCTGCGTGAGCGGCTGCTGGTCGAGCGTGCCGCGGCGGCGCGCTACCTGCCGCTCTATGCCGAGGCCGCCGAGCCCGAGGAACGGCTGGCCGAGCTTGCCGATGCCATCGCGCCGGCGCTGCCGCTGGCGGTGGTGATGCTGGGCATGGGGGCGGACATGCACACTGCCTCGATTTTCCCCGGCGCCGACAAGCTTGACGAGGCGCTGCACGACGAGGCACCGATCCTGCTGCCGATGCGGGCACCGGGCGCGCCTGAGCCCAGGATTACGCTTTCCGCCCCGGTTCTCGACGGCGCGCTGAAAAAGCATCTGGTGATCTATGGCCACGACAAGCGCGACGTGCTTGAAAAGGCCAAGGGGTTGGCGCCGACCGAGGCCCCGATCAACGCGGTGCTCGACGAGGCAGTCGTGCACTGGGCCGAGTAAACCGCTCCGACCAGACACACGGGGACTAGATACATGTGGGATGACCTCAAAACACTCGCCGCGGCCCGCGACGGGCGCCGCATCGACGCGCTCTTCGCCGAGGACCCGGCCCGCGCCGCCAGCTTCTCGATCGAGCAGGACGGCATGCTGTTCGATTTCTCCAAGACCCAGCTCGATGCCGAGATCCTCGCCGCGCTGATCGCGGTGGCCGAGGGCGCCGGTGTCGAGGCACGCCGCGAGGCGATGTTCTCGGGCGCGAAGAT
>NZ_JAATOS010000531.1:0-2637 GCF_011806505.1 Salipiger sp. HF18
GTGCTGGCCGCAGAGATTCTCGAGCTTCTTGAAATCGAAGCGGGCCGGGGACTTGCCGATTCCGCCCAGATCGAACCACTCGGTGGCCTGCGCATCGGTGAAGAATTCGTCGTCGCCGTGGCTCCAGCCGAGCCGGGCGAGGTAGTTGCGCATGCCCGCCCCCGGGTAGCCCATCCACTGGTACTCGTCGACGCCGAGCGCGCCGTGGCGCTTCGACAGCTTCTTGCCGTCGGGGCCGTGGATCAGCGGGATGTGGGCCCAGACCGGCACGTCCCAGCCCATGGCCGTGTAGATGCCCATCTGCCGCGCCGCGTTGTTCAGGTGATCATCCCCCCGGATCACATGGGTGACGCCCATGTCGTGGTCGTCGACGACCACCGCCAGCATGTAGACAGGGGTGCCATCGGAGCGTAACAGGATCATGTCGTCGAGCTGGTCGTTGCGGATCACCACGCGGCCCTGCACCTCGTCCTCGATCACCGTCTCGCCCGTGGTCGGGGTCTTGAGGCGGATCACGTAGGGCGCGTCCGGGAAGGTCGCGGGATCGGCATCCCGCCAGGGGCTCTGGAACAGGGTCGAGCGGCCCTCTTCCTTCGCCTTTTCCCGAAATGCGGAAATCTCGTCCTGGGTCGAGAAGCACTTGTAGGCCGCTCCCTTGTCGAGCAGCGACAGCGCCACCTCGGCGTGGCGGCCGGCACGGTCGAACTGGCTCACCACCTCGCCGTCATGGTCGAGCCCTAGCCAGTCGAGCCCCTTGAGGATCGCGTCGGTCGCCTCGGGGGTCGAGCGGGCGCGGTCGGTGTCCTCGATGCGCAACAGGAACTGGCCGCCGCGGCCCCGGGCATAGAGCCAGTTGAACAGCGCCGTCCGCGCGCCGCCGATGTGCAGGAAGCCCGTGGGCGAAGGGGCGAAGCGGGTGACGACGGGCGAGGCGGACATGGCGTTCATTAACCTTTCGGTAACCAGAATTGGCGTAGCGTTCGTGGCGTTCCTTAACCAGCGGACGGGGCAGGAGCAAGTATGCGGCAGGTCGCTGTGCGACTCGAGACGGCACTGACCGAGCAGAGAGGTCACCTGTTTCCATGGGTTCCCGTGGCACTCGCCACGGGGATCGGGTTGTATTTCGGCTTGCCGGAAGAACCGCCGGTTTATGCGTTGGGTATGTGCTGCGTTCTTGGTGTGGCGGTGCTTTTCCTGTCGCGATGGCTTTGGGTGGGGCGCGCACCCCTGGCCATCGCGGCAGGACTCATCCTTTGCGGCATCGCGCTCGCGGGTGCACGGGCGCACATGGTCGCCGCGCCGCAGCTCGGTTTCCGCTACTATGGCCCGATCGAGGGACGCGTGGTCGAGATCGACCGCTCTGCCTCGGACGCGCTGCGGCTGACGCTCGACTGGGTGGTGCTACGCCGGATGGCGCCGCAGGAGACGCCCGAGCGGGTCCGTGTGGCGCTGCATGGCACCCAGGGCTTCCTGACGCCCGCACCGGGCCAGACCGTCATCCTCACCGGACATCTCGCGCCCCCTGGCGGCGCGGCCGAGCCCGGCGGCTTCGACTTCCGGCGCCATGCGTGGTTCCTGCGCCTCGGCGCCGTGGGCTACACCCGCACGCCGGTGCTGCTGAAAGAGCCCCCGGAGGGCGGCCAGCACGTGCTGCGTGCCCGGATGTGGCTCTCGGCCCGGGTGCAGGCGGCGCTGCCGGGCGAATCCGGGGCCTTCGCCGCCGCCATCATGACCGGCGACCGCTCGGGCATGGGGCAGGAGACGCTCGACGCCCTGCGCCACAGCAACCTCGCGCATCTGCTGGCGATCTCGGGCCTGCACATGGGTCTTCTGGCGGGTTTCGTCTTCGGCGCCACCCGGCTGCTGCTGCTCGCCCATCCGCGCAGCCGCCACTACTGGCCCGGCAAGAAGATCGCTCTCGGGCGGCAATGTCGCCACCGAGCGCGCCTTCATCATGGTCGCCGTCATGCTCGTCGCGGTGATCTGTGACCGCCGTGCGCTCTCTTTACGCGCCGTGGCGCTGGCGGCGCTGGTGGTGCTGGTCCTGCGCCCCGAGGCGCTGCTGGGGCCGGGCTTCCAGATGTCCTTCGCAGCCACCGTGGCGCTGGTCACGGTCTTCGGCTGGCTGCGCGACCGCGGCGCCGAGCGCAACGCCCCGCGCTGGGTACGCCCGGTGATCTCGGTCGTGGTCTCCTCGGCCACCGCGTCGCTGGCGACAGCACCGGTGGCCATGGCGCATTTCAACCTGATCTCGCACTATGGGCTGGTGGCCAACCTCGTCTCGGTGCCGATCATGGGCATGGTCGTGGTGCCAATGGCGGTGGTCGCAGCACTGCTGCTGCCGTTCGGGCTCGACTGGCTGGCGCTCAGGCTGATGAAACCGGCGCTCGACTGGATCCTCTTCGTGGCGCGCTCCGTCTCGGGCTGGGAGGGCTCGCTCGGCCACGTTCTGGCGCCGGGACCGATGGTACTGCCGCTGCTGGCGCTCGGAGGGCTGCTGCTCTGCCTCTGGCAGGGCCGTTTCCGCTTCGCGGGGCTGGTGCCCGTGGCGCTGGCGGCAGCGCTCTGGAGCGCCTCGGCGCGCCCCGACGTGCTGATCGCCGACACCGGCGCGCTGGTGGGCGCGATGACCGAGAA
>NZ_JAATOS010000052.1:0-16789 GCF_011806505.1 Salipiger sp. HF18
CCAGCGCCACGAGATCGAGCATCGACATCAGGTCCGGCCCGCGCGCGCCCGCCTCGCGCAGCTGCCGCCCGCATTCCACCAGCATCAGGAACACCACGGCGGCGGCACAGAGATGCGCCAGCGTCCCGTCCTCGTCCTGCCGGTTGGGGTTCACCACCGCGACGCAATCGGGCAGCGTCTCGCCGCCAAGGTGGTGGTCGAGCACCACCACGTCGGCCCCCGCGGCGGCGGCGATGGGCTCGTGCGAGAGCGTGCCGCAGTCGACGCAGACGATCAGGTCATGCGCCCTGGCAAGCTGCTGCATGGCGGGCACGTTGGGTCCGTAGCCCTCGTCGATGCGGTCGGGGATGTAGAGCGTCGCCTCGCGCCCCATCTGGTGCAGCCAGTCGATCAGCAGCGCCGCCGAGGAACCGCCGTCGACGTCGTAATCGGCAAAGACCGCGATGCGCTCGCGCCGCTTCACGGCCTCGAGGAAGCGCGCGGCGGCGGTCTCCATGTCGCGCAGCCCGCGCGGGTCCGGCAGCAGTTCGCGCAGCTTCGGCTCGAGATAGCCCGGCACCTCCGCAGGCTCGACGCCGAGCCGCGCCAGCACCGCGCACAGCGCCCGCGGCTGGCCGGTCTGCTGCGCCATCGCCTCGGCCTGCCGCTCCTGCTCCACGCCCGGCCCGACCCAGCGCCGACCGTTCAGTGAGCTCTCAACCCCGAGATATGACATGCCATCGTCCCCTTGCCTCAGCGCAGACCGGATAACGCAGAAAGGCGGGAAACGGAACGCCGCTCCCCGCCTTTCATGTTGTCCACGATCCCCGGCCGGACGGATGCCCCGGCCGGGCGCCCGATCACTCGAACGGGTTGCGGTAGATCACCCGGCGCACGGAGCCGGTCTTCGAGCGCATCAGGATGGTCTCGGTGGTGATCCAGCCCGGCTCGCGCTTGATGCCCGAGAGGATCGAGCCGTTGGTCACGCCGGTGGCGGCGAAGATCACGTCGGCGGTGACCATCTCGTCACGCTTGTAGATCTTGTCGAGATCGGTGATCCCGGCCTTGGCGGCGCGGGCCTTCTCGTCGTCGTTGCGGAACAGCAGCTTGCCGTACATCTGGCCGCCCATGCACTTGAGCGCGGCCGAGGCCAGCACGCCCTCGGGTGCGCCGCCGGACCCCATGTACATGTCGATGCCGGTCAGGTGGGACTCGGCGCAGTGCATGACACCGGCCACGTCACCGTCGGTGATCAGGCGGATGGCGGCACCGGTGGCGCGCACTTCGGCGATCATCTCCTCGTGGCGCGGACGCTCGAGGATGCAACAGGTGATGTCCGACGGTTTGCAGCCCTTGACCTTGGCCAGCGCCTCGACGCGCTCCGTGGGGGTCATGTCGAGCGTCACCACGTCCTCGGGGAAGCCCGGCCCGATGGCCAGCTTTTCCATGTAGACGTCGGGCGCGTGCAGCATCGAGCCGCGCGGCCCCATGGCAATCACCGTGAGGGCGTTCGGCATGTCCTTGGCGGTGAGGGTGGTGCCTTCCAGCGGGTCGAGCGCGATGTCCACGCCCGGGCCGTTCCCGGTGCCGACTTCCTCGCCGATGTAGAGCATCGGCGCCTCGTCGCGCTCGCCTTCGCCGATCACCACGACGCCCTTGATGTCGAGCTTGTTGAGCTGGTCGCGCATGGCGTTGACCGCGGCCTGGTCAGCGGCCTTCTCGTCGCCGTGGCCCACGAGCTTGGCCGAGGCAATTGCAGCCTGCTCTGCCACCCGGGCGAGGCCGAGCGACAACATGCGGTCGTTGAAATCCTTGGGGATCGACATCGAGACTTCCTCTGAAATGGCTGTCGTTCGGGGTGTAGCCCGCACAACCCTGAGCCACAAGGCCGGTGACGCTAACGCCCCTGCCTTATCGGCAGAACGCACACACCCGCCCGAAAGCGCAGCTCCACGCCGCCCCGCTCCTCACCGCACCGCCCTTCGAACCGGAACCGGACATCCCCCATACCGGCTGCACACCCCGACACGGCCCCCACCCTTCAACTTGCCGGACAAACACCCGGGGGTGAGGCGCACAGCGCCCCCTGCTCGTCCGTGGCATGCAACGTCCAGACCCCAATGGGCCGTTCCATCTCCACCCGCCTCCGGAGGGCCGTCTCTCCGGCGAAAACCGCCTCCCCTCCCGCGCAACCCGGCCCCTTCATCTTGCCGGATAAACTCCGGGGGAGTCTCCGCAGGAGACGGGGGCAGCGCCCCCTTCCGCCCTCGCCACAAACGCGGCGCCAGACACAGCGCCCCGCACCTGCAACAGCAAACACCAGGGACCGGCACCCGCCAGCCCCCGACGCTCACCTTCCGGGGATCAGACCTGCTCGATGCGCAACGCCACCGGGTCGCCGATGACGACGCCGGTGCCCGGCATCGCCGCCAGCGCCGTGTCGAGCGCCGCGCGGGTGGTCTTGTGGGTCACGATCAGCACCGGGGCCGCCTCGTTGACGTGGTCGTACTGGCGCATGCGGTGGATCGAGACCCCGGCCTCGCCCAGCGCCGAGGCGACCTTGGCGAGCGCCCCCGGCTTGTCGGCCAGCGCCATGCGCAGGTAGTAGGGCGCGGGGGTCGTGGCCCTGGCCGCGACCGCCTTCACCAGCTTGCTCGCAGGGGCCCCGAAGGTGGTAACGCGGGTGCCGCGCGCGATGTCGAGCACGTCGCCCATCACCGCGCTCGCGGTCGGGCCCTCGCCCGCACCGGCGCCGCGCAGCACGATCTGGCCGACCTGGTCACCCTCGATCACCACCATGTTGGTGCCGCCGTCGAGCTGGCCCAGCGGCGAGGTCGCGGGCACGAGGCAGGGCGACATCGACTGCTCGAGCCCGCGCCCGGACATGCGGCACACGCCCAGCAGCTTGATCTTGTAGCCCATGTCCGCGGCCTGGCGGATGTCGTCGATGCTCACCCGGCCGATGCCCTCGAGCTCGACCCCGTCGAAGGCCACCTGCGTGCCGTAGGCGATGGCCGACAGCAGCGACAGCTTGTGGCCGGCGTCGATGCCCCCCACGTCGAGCTCGGGATCGGCCTCGAGATAGCCCAGCCCGTCGGCCTCGGCGAAGGCCTCGTCGTAGCTGAGCCCGCCGCTTTCCATGCGGGTCAGGATGTAGTTGCAGGTGCCGTTCATCACGCCCATGACGCGGGTCACCTCGTTGGCGGCAAGGCCCTCGGTCAGCGCCTTGATGACCGGGATGCCGCCCGCGACCGCCGCCTCGAAGCGCAGCACGCAGCCGTTGGCCTCGGCAAGCTCGGCCAGCGCCTGGCCGTGGTGGGCGAGCAGCGCCTTGTTGGCGGTGACCACGTCCTTGCCCGCCTTCAGGGCCGCCTCGACCGCGGCCTTGGCCGGGCCGTCGGAGCCGCCCACCAGCTCGACGAAGACATCCACGTCGTCACGGGTCGCGAGCATGACTGGGTCGTCCTCCCAGCCGTAGCTGTCGAGCGGAACGCCACGGTCCTTGTCGCGGTTGCGGGCGGAGACCGCCGAAATCGCGATGCCGCGGCCCGAGCGATCCTTGAGCAGCGCCGCCTTCTGGCGCACGATCTTGACGACACCGGCACCCACGGTGCCCAGGCCGGCGATCCCGAGACGGAGGGGGTCAGACATGGGCGGGTTCCTTCTTGCTGTTGTCTCGATGCGTTCAGGTTGCCGGAGGGCTTATCTGCATGGCCCGCCCTGTGCAACGGGATCAGCGTGGCCATCGCCGAAATCCTGGGGCGGAGCCTGTCGCGGAGGCGGTCCCTGCGGGACCGGAGGGGGCGCTGCCCCCGTCTCCTGACGGAGACTCCCCCGGGATATTTCCTGCCAGAGGAAGACAGGGGGTTGGTCGGCCCGAGTTTTTGCGTACCAGAATGGCAGCGTGGTCACTCGGGCAGGGTGACGCCGTCGTCCATCCGGGTGCGGTCGGTTGCGGGGACCACCGGGCCCTGCAGCGCCTCGGCGCGGGCGCGAAGCCCCGAGACCCGGCCCTCGATCCCGGCGCGCATCTCTGGCGTGGCCCGCGGTTCGGCGCCCCGCACCAGCGCGTCGAGCGGCAGGATCGCGGGGAACGGCGCGTATTCGGTTCCCGGGGTGCGGGCGGCGTCGAGCTCGGGGAACTGGGCGCAGCCGCTTTGCGTCGCCAGCGCGGCGACGAGGGTCAGGCAGGACAGGCTGGTCGAAAGGCGCATCGGCGGGTCCGTCTTCGGTCTGTCACCCTCTTGCCGCAGTCGGCGGCGCGGGGCAAGCGCAACGCTTGATCTGAACGGTTGTTCATATAACCTCGTGCCATGGCCCGCACCCAAGGTTCGCATTCCGACATCACCGGTCCGCGCGTCCGCGACGCGGCGCTGAGGTTGTTTGCGCAGTACGGATATGCCGCCGTCTCGATGCGGCAGATCGCGCGCGCTGTCGGCGTGCAGGCGGGCGCGCTCTACAACTACACACCCCCAAAGCAGGCGTTGCTGTTTTCGCTGCTGCGCGGCCACATGGACGAGCTGCTCGAGGCGTGGGAGGCGGCGCCCCGCCCCGAGGGCGCGGTGGCGCGGCTCGAGGGCTTCGTGCGCTTCCACATCCGCTTCAACCTCGACCGGCCCGAGGCGATCTTCATATCCTACATGGAGCTGCGCAACCTCGAGCCCGGGAATTTCGCGGTGATCGAGGCGCAGCGGAAGCGCTACGAGAGCGCGCTCGAGGAGATCCTGCGCGACGGTCAGGCCGAGGGCGCCTTCTCGGTGCCCGACACGCGGCTGGCGTCGTATGCGCTCATCGCCATGCTCACCGGGGTGAACACCTGGTACCGGGCGGGCGGGCGGCTCTCGATCGAGGAGGTGGCGGACATCTACTGGGACATGGTCCGCAAGTCCGTCGCCATCGGCTGAGCCCGCCCCTGCCCCGCGCTCAGCGCGTGGCCTGGATCGACTCGAGGTATTCCAGCAGCGCCACCATCTTCCGCGGCGTCGGCGTCATCACCCCGTCGCCGGTGTCGAGCGGCACGAGGTCGCCCTTCAGCAGCTCGCCGAACTCGGGCATACTGGGCCCGTCGAGATCGGACCGCGCGTAGCCGTCGATCATCGAGAGCACCTTCGCCCGCGGGAAACTGTCGCCGTGGCGCAGCGCGATGAGTGTCAGGTCCTTGGGCGGCGTCGACATCGCCCGCGCCATCTCGCCGTCGCCCCTGGCGCTCTCGCCGTGGCAGACCGAGCAATATTCCAGGAACAGCGCCCGTCCGTCGCTGGCCTCGGGCATCTCGTCCCGCGTACAGGCCGCCACCGCGAGGATCGCCCCAAGCACCGCCACGGGCCAAAGCCCGCCTGCCAGTCGTCCCGTCATTCCCGTCTCCCTGCTCGTGTCTTTCCCTCTTCTCTCGCCCGCGCGGCAGGCCAGATCAACCCCTCGCGTCACGCGGGACGGCAGGGGATGACATTCCCGCATCGCAAGGTCATGGTGCCGGCACGTTTCCGGAGGAGTCCCGATGCCAGTCCACGCGCTGACCATGCTTGCCGCCGGAATCGGCATCCCGATTCTCGCGGCGCTGAACGCGCGGCTCGGCGCCTTCATCGGCTCGCCCGCCGCCGCCGCGGTGATCCTGTTCTGCGTGGCGCTCGTCGTGGCGCTGGTGACCATGTTCGTCATCGACCCCCGCCCCATCGCCCGCGCCGTGGAGGCGCCGCGGCACCTGTTCCTCGGCGGCATCTTCGTCGCCTTCTACGTGCTGAGCGTCACCTTCATCGCGCCGCATTTCGGGGTCGGACGGGCGATCTTCTTCGTGCTGGTGGGACAACTGCTGAGCGCCGGGATCATCGACCATTTCGGCCTTTTCGGCGCGCGCACCGTGCCGCTGACCCTGAACCGGGCGGGCGGCATCGCGCTGATGGGCATCGGCGTCTGGCTGGCCCAGCGCGGCTGAGACCCGCACCGCTCAGGCCGCGGGCATGCCGTGCCCGGCACCGCCGTGGTCGGTGAGGCATTCGCCGTGGTCGCGCAGCACCTCGAGCACCCGGCAATCGGAGACCGCACCGCCGGAGCACTCGCCGATCATGCGCTGAAGCTCGGTCCGCAGCGCCTCGAGCCGGACGATGCGCGCCTCCACCGCCCGCAGCTGCTTTTGGGCGATGGCGTCGACGTGGCTGCAGGAATGGTCGGGCGTGTCCGACAGGTCCAGAAGCTCGCGGATCGCCTCGAGCGAGAAGCCCAGATCGCGGGCGTGGCGGATGAAGGCCAGCCGGTCGAGATCAGCATCGCCATAGCGCCGCTGCCCGCCGCTGCTGCGGCCCGGTTCGGGCATCAGGCCGATCTGTTCGTAGTAGCGGATGGTCTGCACCTTGCTGCCGGTGCGTCGCGCCAATGCGCCGATGGTCAGCATCTGTTGACTCCCTGAAAGCTACATGGATTGTAGCTTTCGACGTCCGGAAAGGCAATTCCGCGGGCCGCGAAGATTTCTTCAGAAACCCCTTGAAGCTACAGTCGCCATAGCTCCTATCTTGCCTGTCGATCGGAACAGACTCACGGACCGGACGATATGACCACCTCTTCGACACAACTTCACGAATGGCGCGTGACCGGCATGGACTGCGGCTCCTGCGCCGCCAAGGTGCGGGGGGCGGTCGAGCAGCTGCCCGGCGTCGCCGAGGTCGATGTCGCCCTGATGACCGAGCGGCTTAGGCTGCGGCTCGACGAGGCCCAGACCCGGACCTCCGAGATCGAGACGGCGGTGCGCGGCGTGGGCTTCGGCATCGCTCCGCGCGGGGCGCCGCCCCAGCGGGAGAAGGGCGCCTTCGTGCTGCCGGACGGCGCGCCGCCGGTCGCTTCCGACACGCCCGAGCCCGACGTCGCCCCTGACACCCCCGCGCCGCAGCGGTGGTACCAGAGCCGCAAGGGCCGGATGCTGCTTGGCACCGGCGCGCTGCTGCTGCTGGCCTGGGCCATCGAGCTCAGCATCGGCGGGGCGCCAGCGCACTGGGCCTTCGCGCTCGCCACGCTGCTGGGCCTCGCCCCGGTCGCGCGTACGGCGCTTGCGCTGGCGCGCGCGCGGATGCCCTTCACCATCGAGATGCTGATGACCATTGCGGCACTCGGCGCGCTGGTCATCGGTGCCGCCGAGGAAGCGGCGCTGGTGGTCTTCCTCTTCGCCCTCGGCGAGATGCTCGAAGGCCTCGCGGCGGGCAAGGCCCGCGACGGCATCCGCGCGCTCGCCGACCTCGTGCCGCGCACCGCCCGCGTGGTCGTGGGCGCGCGCATCCGCGAGATGCCCGCCGCCGGACTGTCGGTCGGACAGGTGGTGCAGGTGCGCCCCGGCGACCGCGTGCCCGCCGATGGCACCGTCGTCTCCGGACGCTCGGGGCTCGACGAGAGCCCGGTCACCGGCGAGAGTGTCCCGGTGCTCAAGGAGCCCGGCGCCGAGGTCTTCGCCGGCTCGATCAACACCGAGGCCGAGCTGCGCGTGTGCGTCAGCCGCGACGCCGAGGACAACACCATCTCGCGCATCGTGCGGCTGGTGGAAGAGGCCGAGAGCGCCCGCGCGCCCACCGAGCGATTCATCGCCCGCTTCAGCCGCTGGTACATGCCCGCCATCGTCGTCGTCGCGGCGCTGGTGGCGGTGCTGCCGCCCATGGTCGCGGGCGGCGCGTGGGGGACATGGATCTACCGCGGCCGCGCGCTTCTGCTGATCGGCTGCCCCTGTGCGCTGGTGATCTCGGTGCCCGCCTCCATCGCCTCGGCGCTCTCCGCCGGGGCGCGCCACGGGCTGCTGCTCAAGGGGGGCGCGGTGATCGAGGCGGCGGCGCGCACCACGCTGGTGGCCTTCGACAAGACCGGCACGCTCACCGAGGGGCGGCCGCAGGTCACGGCACTTGCGCCGCTTGCGGGCAGCGAGACGGAGCTGCTGCGCATCGCCGCCGGGGTCGAGACCGGCGCCAGCCACCCCCTGGCGAAGGCGATCCTCGCGCGCGCCGAGGCCGAGGGGCTGGAGCCGCCCGCCGCCACCGAGGCCTCGGCCATCCCCGGGCTCGGCGCCACCGCCTCCGTAGAGGGCCGGCGCTGGACCGTCGGCGCGCCCCGGCTCGCGTCCGAGACCGGCGTGCTGAGCGCTGGCGCCCGCGCCCGGGCCGAGGCGCTCGAGGCCGAAGGCCAGACCGTGGTCGCGGTCTTCGCCCCCGGCACGCGACGAGCCCCGCCCCGACGCCGCCCCCGCTGTGGCCGAGCTTGCCGCCATGGGCGTCGGCAGCGTCATGCTCACCGGCGACAACGCCCGCACCGCCGAGGCCATCGCCGCGCGCATCGGGCTCGGCCACCGCGCCGGGCTGCTGCCCGAGGACAAGGTGACAGAGCTGGGCAAACTCACCCGTGACGCACGGGTGATGATGGTCGGCGACGGTATCAACGACGCGCCCGCGCTCGCCACCGCCCATGTGGGCATCGCCATGGGCTCGGGCACCGACGTGGCGCTCGAGACCGCGGACGGCGCGCTGCTGCGCAACCGCGTGACCGACGTGGCGGCACTGTTGCGGCTGTCGCGGGCGACCATGGCCAACATCCGCCAGAACGTGGCCATCGCGCTCGGGCTCAAGGGGGTCTTCCTCGTGACCACGGTGCTGGGGCTCACCGGGCTCTGGATCGCCATCCTCGCCGACACCGGCGCCACGGTGCTGGTGACGCTGAACGCGCTGCGGCTGCTGGGCTACCGCCCCGGCGGCCGCTGACGCTGCCGGGAAAGCCACGACCGAGCGGTGAGGATTCGGGCGCTTTGCCTGCCGAACAGGCAAAACCGTCGCCTCTGCTCCGCCCCTGCCCGGTTGCGCTTTCGCCGCCCCGCGCGGTTCGCTACCGATCCGGGCAAGACCAGACGCGAGGATCCGACCATGCCCGACATCGACCACACCCGTCTCGACGCAGCCCTCGACGCGCTGCCCAAGGCCCATCCCGGCCCCGGTGGCGTCGCGGGGGTGATGAAGGACGGCCAGATCGTGGCGGCCCGTGCCTGGGGCTATGCCAGCCTCGAGACCGGGACGCCCCTGTCGACCGCGACCCGGCTGCCGATCTGCTCGATCTCGAAACAGTTCACCTGCGGCGTGCTGCTGGCGACGGTGGGCGACCCGGCAAAGCTCGACGCGGGCGTGGCCGACTTCCTGCCGCGGCTCGAAAGCCCGCTGCCCACGGTGAAGCAGCTCTGCGACAACCAGTCGGGGCTGCGCGACTACTGGGCGCTGACCATCCTTCAAGGCGCCAAGGCCGAGCAGACCTTCCGGCGCGAGGACGCCCTGCCGCTCATCGCCCGGATGAAGACCGGTCATTTCGCGCCCGGCACCTCGTATTCCTACAACAACAGCAACTTCCGCATGGTCGGCGAGCTGATCGAGCGCGCCACCGGCGAGACGCTCGAGACGCTCTACCAGCGCCACATCTGGGGCCCTGCCGGCATGACCGGTGCCGAGCTCACCGCCGACACCCGCCACCCGGCGGACGGTGTGACCGGCTACGAGGGCAGCGACGCGACCGGCTTCTTCCCCGCCGACAACGGCATCTACTGGCGCGGCGACGCGGGCATCTCTGCCTCGCTCGACGACATGCTGGCCTACGAGGCGTGGATCGACGCCACCCGCGACAATGCCGAGAGCCTCTACCGCCGACTTTCGGTCGCGCCCAGCTTTGTCGACGGGGCGCCCGCGTCCTACGGGTACGGGCTGTCGCATGAAGAAATCGGCGCCGCCGCCTTCACCGGCCACGCCGGCGCCCTGCGCGGCTTCCGCGCCTATCGCATGAACAGCCGCGAAGAACGGCTTTCGGTGGTGGTGCTCTTCAACCACGAGGGCAGCGCCCATGGCGCCGCGACCCGGCTGGCGCTCGCGGCGATGGGCAAGGATGCGCCCGAGCCCGCCCCCATCGCCCAAAGCTGGGACAGCCAGTGGCTCGACACCGAGCGCGGAATGCTCGCGCGGATCGAGACCGGCCGCCGTACCGCCACGCTGCAATACGGCACCGGCGACGCGGAGCTGACCTGCGACGGCGAGGCGCTGCGCTCGGACGGGCTGGTGATCACCCGCGCGGGCGACGGGCTCACCATGCTGCGCCCCGGCGAGAACACCACGCGCAGGCTCACGCCCCTGCCCGAGATCGCCTTTGCCGACGGCGCCGAGATCGCGGGGCGCTACCGGTCCGACGAGCTCGATGCCGAGATGGAGATCGAGGCCCGCGACGGCGGTGTCTACGCGGTCTTTCGCGGCATGTTGGGCGAGGGCCGGCGCGAGCGCATGGCGGCGGCGGGCAAGGACGTGTGGCGGATCGCGACGCGGCGCTCGATGGACGCCCCCGCCCCCGGCGACTGGACGCTGGTCCTCGGCCGCAACGCGGCGGGTGCGGTCAGCGGCGCGACGCTGAGCTGCTGGCTCGCACGCGGCGTGGCCTACACGAGGCTCTGAGCGCTCAGCCCGCGCCCAGCATGTGGACGTGACCGTAGGCCGCCCGGATGGCGGCCACGATCTCGTCGTTGCGGTGCAGGATGTGCTCGCGCATCAGCGCCATGGCGCCCACGGCATCGCGGGCCCGCACCCGGGCGAGGATGTCGCGGTGCTGCGACTGGGTCCCGGCGCGGCGCCCGTCCATGGCGATCCAGCGCACGAGGTGGATGCGGTCGTTGAGATTGGCCAGCATCCCCCGCATCACCGCGTTGCCCGCCAGCCGGGCGAGCGTGTCGTGGAACCCTATGTCGAGCTCGATCAGCCGGTCGACCGAGGCGTCGGGGGTCTCGGCGATGCTCTCGTCGAGGAACCCCGCCAGCGCCTCGAGCCCGGCCTCGGTGGCGCGCTCGCAGGCCAGCCGGACGATGGCGCATTCGAGCTCGAGCCGGGCCTCGAAGAGGTCGGTGACCACGTCGACCCGCAGGTCGGGGACCGAAAAGCCCCGCGTGCCCTTCTCGAGCAACCCTTCGGCCACCAGCCGGTTCAGCGCCTCGCGCAGCGGCGTGCGGCTGGTGTTGAGGCGCTCGGCCAGCGCCACCTCGTTGAGTTTCTGCTTGGGCAGCAGCGCAAAGCGCAGCAGCAGCTCGCGCAGCTCGGCATGGGCCCGGTCGGCGGCCGAAACCGCAGTGCCTTCGCCTGTCTCCGCCATCGCCCTGCCCTCGCCCATGGTTGAATTCCGGCCTGTATGCAGTGCGCCTCCCCGGCCCGTCAAGCACCGCCACCCCCGTGCAAAAGGCGGTTGCGCGGGGCTGGCGCTGCGTAGTATTCCGCCCTGTATACAGAAAGTGATGCAGACGATCAGGGAGCGAAGGGTGATGGCGGAGACAGGCGGGATCCAGACGGACGGGCGGCTGAGCAACGACAGCGTGACCGGCGCCGAGGCGGCGGTGCTGTCGCTGGCGCAGCACGGGGTGCGTCACGTCTTCGGGCTCTGCGGCGACACCAGCCTGCCGTTCTACGACGCGCTCGCCCGGCTCAACCACGGCATCACCCACGTGCTGTCGCGCGACGAGCGCTCGGCGGGCTACATGGCGGATGCCTATGCCCGGGTGACCGGCCGGGTCGGCGTCTGCGAGGGCCCCTCGGGCGGCGGCGCGACCTACATCCTGCCGGGCGTGGTCGAGGCCAACGAGAGCTCTTCGGCCATGGTCTGCATCACCTCGGACGTGCCGGTGACCGCGCGCGGCCGCTACCCGCTGACCGAGCTCGACCAGACCGCGATGTTCCGGCCGCTCACCAAGACCGCAACCACGATCGACCACGTTGACCAGATCCCCGACGTCTTCCGCAAATCCTTCCGCGCCGCCACCACCGGACGCCCCGGGGCCGCGCATATCGGCCTGCCCTACGACCTGCAGAAGCAGACGCTCGACCCCGAGCGGATCTGGGCCCAGCCGCGCCACGCCAGCTTCCCCGCCTACCGCGCCGGGCCGGATCCCGAGACCGTGGCCGAGGCGGCGGCGATCCTGCGCGCGGCGAAGGCGCCGGTCTTCATCGTGGGTGGCGGCGCCATCATCAGCGGCGCCATGGAAGAGCTCGACGAGCTTGCCACGCTGCTGAGGGCGCCGGTGGCCTCGACCGTCTCGGGGCACGGGGCACTGTCGGACCTGCACCCGCTGGCGGTGGGGGTCGTGGGGGCCAACGGCGGCACCGACGAGACCCGCGAGGTGGTGCAGGCCGCCGACACCGTGGTCTTCGTGGGCTGCCGGGCGGGGTCGACCACCACCGAGCACGGCAGGGTGCCGGGCCGCGGTGTGCCGGTCATCCACATCGACATCGACCCGATGGTGGTGGGCGCCAACTACCGCTGCGACGCGGGCATCGTGGCCGATGCCAAGCTGGCGCTGAGCGCGCTCATCGAGGCGCTGCGCGACGCCGACCTCGCCTCGGGCGGAGAGCTGGCCGCGACGCTCGACGACATGCGGGCGCGCAAGTTCGCCATGTTCGACCGGCTCGCCCGCTCGGACGACCGGCCGGTCCGCCCCGAGCGCCTGCTGGCGGCGCTGCAGACCCACCTGCCCGAGGACGGCATCATCGTCGCCGATCCCGGCACCCCCTGCCCCTATTTCTCGGGCTACTACCGCTTCCCCAGGGCCGGGCGGCACTTCATCACCAACCGCGCCCATGGCGCGCTCGGCTTCTCGCTCTCGGCGGGGATCGGCGCGTGGTACGGGCGGCCCGACGCGACGGTGGTCTCGGTCATGGGCGACGGCAGCTTCGGCTTCGCGGTGGGCGAGATGGAGACCCTCACCCGCCTGAACGTGCCGCTCAAGATGGTGGTGATCTCGAACGCCTGCTTCGGCTGGATCAAGGCCAGCCAGAACGCGGGCTACGGCTCGCGCTACTTCTCGGTGGATTTCTCGCGCACCGATCACGCGCGCATCGCCGAGGCCTACGGCATCAGGTCCTGGAGCGTCAGCGATCCGGCGCAGGTCGACACCGCCGTGCGCGAGGCGCTGGCCCATGACGGGCCCGCGCTCATCGACATCGTGAGCCAGGTGCTTCAGGACACCAACGTACCGGTCTCGGCCTGGATGGGCTGAGCGCCTGCGCGCGGGGGCTCAGGCGCTCCAGTAGGCCGAGAAATAGCCGCGGTCGCGGGGCAGGTCCCAGTGCTTGCGGAAATGTGCCCGCGCGGTGCGCACCAGCCCCTGCTCGGCGGCGACCCAGACGAAGGTGTCCGCCTCGGGCTTCGGCTCGGCCAGCAGAAGATCCGCGAGGCTCTCGCCGCGGCCGCGGGTGATCCAGTTGATCTCGACGCCCTCGGGGCGTGGCATGTCCTGGCGGTTGCCCGCAGCGGCAAGCTCGATCAGCCCCTTGCCACGGCGCGCGGGCGCCGAACGGGCGAGAATGCGGCGGATCCCCGGCAGCGCGGTCTCGTCGCCCGCCATGAGCAGCACGTCGCCCGCCGGGAAATCCCCGCCGCCCGGCCCCATGACCGCCACCTGCGTGCCGGGCGTTGCGTGGCGCGCCCACTCGGTGGTGCGCCCGCCGTCATGTTCGTAGACGTCGAAGGTGAAGCGCCCGGCCTCGGCGTCGAGTTCGACGAAGGTGTAGGCGGCGCGGTGCAGCGTATCGTCACCCTCGGGCCAGGCGGTGCGCCCGCGCGGGTCGATGCGCGGCCAGACCGGGGCGCGGCCCTCGGGCGGCAGGATCAGCGAGAAGTGCATGCCGCCCACCGACAGCGCCTCGATGCCGTCGCAGGCCATCTCGACACGCAGAAAGCTGGCGCCGACGCGGGCGACCGAGCGCACGGTGGCGAGGTGGAAGTTCGGCGGCACGTCGGTCTCGGGGGTGCCGCCCTCCCAGACCAGCGCCGCGCCGGCCTCGGGGAAGACGTGGTCGAGCAGATAGGCCACGCTCTCGCGCATCTGGTAGAGGTGCAGGGCGCTGGCGGCGGACACCACCACCGAGAGCCCCTCGGCGCCGGTGCTCAGCACCACGTCCGAGGCATCGTAGCGCACCGCGATGCCGGTCTCGCGGCGGGCCACCCGGTCGGTGAACTCGCGCACCTGGGCCTCGACGTGGTCGAGCAGGTCCGAGGGCAGCGTGCCGGCGAAGCGGGCAGTGCTGGTGACGGGGAAATCGCGGGAGGGGGAATGCTTCATAGCGGACACACCATGGGTTTGCCGGTGACGGGATCAGGTTCGACGCGCGCGGCGAGGCCAAAGGCGCGTTCGAGGTTGTCGGGGGTCAGGACGGTCTCGGGCGCGCCGGTGGCGACGAGCCCGCCGCGACCGAGCAGCACCAGCACGTCCGAGAACCGCGCCGCCATGTTGAGGTCGTGCAGCACGCTCACCACGGTGAGGCCGGTGTCGCGGTTGCGCTGGCGCAGCAGGCTCAGCACCTCGAGCTGGTGCACGAGGTCGAGAAAGGTGGTGGGCTCGTCGAGCAGCAGGAGCGGCGTGTCCTGCGCCAGCACCAGCGCGATCCACGCCCGCTGGCGCTGACCGCCGGACAGCTCGTTGAGCGGGCGCTCGGCCAGATGGGTGAGCTGCACCGCCTCGAGCGCGCGGGCGCAGGCGGCGGCATCCTCCTCGCGCCACGGCGACAGGAAGCCGCGCCACGGCGTGCGCCCGCGCCGCACGAGGTCGCCCACGGCGATGCCGTCTGGCGCCAGCGGATCCTGCGGCAGGATGGCGAGCCGGCGGGCCAGCTTTCCGCTGTGGCTGGCGTGGATGTCGTCGCCCTGCAGCAGCACGCGGCCGGATGCGGGCTCGATGAGCCGCGCCAGCGTCTTGAGCAGCGTGGACTTGCCGCAGCCGTTGGGGCCGAGGATGGCGGTCACCTTGCCTTCGGGGATCTCGAGGTCGAGCCCGTCGATGACGGTGCGGCCCTCGTAGCCGATGGTCAGCGCCTCTGCAGTCAGGCTCATAGTTTTCCCCTGTCCATTTCGCGCGACAGCCGCCACAGCAGGTAGGGCGCGCCGAGGATACCGGTCATCACCCCGACCGGAAGCTGGATGCCCGGCAGCGCCGAGCGGGCGACGAGATCGGCGAGCATCAGCACCAGCGCTCCGGCCCCCGCCGCCGCGAGCAACCGCCCCGCGACGCTGGTGGCACCGGTGATGCGCGCGCCCAGCGGACCCGACATCAGCGCCACGAAGGGCACCGG
This sequence comes from Salipiger sp. HF18, assembly GCF_011806505.1. Classification (NCBI taxonomy): domain Bacteria; kingdom Pseudomonadati; phylum Pseudomonadota; class Alphaproteobacteria; order Rhodobacterales; family Roseobacteraceae; genus Salipiger; species Salipiger sp. HF18. The sequence goes on from NZ_JAATOS010000052.1 coordinate 15,072, forward strand.
CCCGGCCTCGGCGACGCCGGTCGCGGCGAGCAGCACGCCGGTCGCGGCAAGACCGCGGCGCACAGCCTCGACCCGCAGGCCGAGCCCGGCGGCGAGGTCGTCGCCAAGTTCCAGCGTCTCGAGCAGCCGCGCCTGCCCCAGCGCCGCCAGCAGCAGCGCCGCGCCCGGCAGCCAGACCTGCGCCACGTGGCCCCAGTCGCGCGCCGCGAGCGAGCCGGTGACCCAGCGCTGCGCCTCGGCGGCTTCGGCCTGCGGCAGCAGCGTCATCAGGAAGTTCGACAGCGCCGAGGTGAAGAACCCCATGCCGAGCCCCACGAGGATGATCGAGAGCGGCGGCGTGCGGTGGCCCCTGCGCCAGGCGATGCCGGTGACCAGCAACGCGGCGAGGATGCCCCCGGCGGCGGCGACCAGCGGCATCGGCGCCACGAGGCCGAAGGCGATGGAGACCACCACCGCAAGCCCCGCGCCCGAGGTGAAGCCGAGGATGTCGGGCGCCGCCAGAGGGTTGCGGAAGAGCGTCTGGAACAGCGCCCCCGAAAGCCCGAGCACGGCGCCGGCGCCAAGCGCGGTGCCCACGCGCGGGCCGCGGATGGTGCCGATCATCAGCGCCGCCGGCCCCTCGCCGGTCACCAGCCCCTGCCAGAGCGCACCGGGCGCCAGCGCCACCTGCCCCCAGAGCAGCCCGGCCACGGAGCCCGCGACCAGCAGGATGATCAGCAGGGCGCCCCTCATGTGGTCGCCCCCGGGCGGATGCGGCGCGCGATCCACAGGAACACCGGCCCGCCGATCAGCGCGGTCATGATGCCGGCGCGGATCTCGGAGGGGGCCATGAGCAGCCGTCCCAGCGTGTCGGCAAAGGTCAGAAGCGCCGCCCCCGCCATGGCCGAGACCACCATCTCGGCCCGCAGGTTGTGGCCGCTCACCAGCCGCGCCAGCGGCGGCACCATGAGCCCGAGAAAGGCGATGGGCCCGGCCACGGCCACGGCGGCGCCCGTGGTCAGCGTGACCACCAGCAGCGCCCCGGCCTGCACCCGCCGCGGGTGGGTGCCGAGCCCGCGCGACAGCGCCCCGCCGAGCGACAGCGCCTCGATGCGCGGCGCGATGACCAGTGCGATGATCCCGCCGAACGCGGCCACCGCCGCCATCGCCCCCAGCGGCCGGGTGGTCGCCTGAGTCAGCGAGCCCGCGACCCAGAAGCGGAACACGTCCAGCGTCTCCTGCCGCACCAGCGCCACCGCCGAGACCAGCGACAGCAGCAGCGCGTTCAGCGCCGCCCCTGCCAGCGTCAGGCGCACCGGCCCCACGTCGCCGCGCAGGCCCCCGCCCAGCGCGAAGACCGCGATCGAGGCCAGCGCCGCGCCGGGAAAGGACAGAAGCGCGACCACCGCCTCGTCCGAACGGCCGAGCAGAGAGGTCCCGAGCAGCAGCGCGAAGGCGGCGCCGGCGTTGACCCCGAGGATGCCGGGATCCGCCAGCGGGTTGCGGGTGAGCGCCTGCATCACCGTGCCCGCGACGCCCAGCGCCGCGCCCGCGATGATCCCCGCCATCAGCCGCGGCAGCCGCACCGCCACCAGCGTCACATGCGCCGGGTCGGACGGATCGAAGGCGAGAAGCGCCTCGAGATAGACCGAGGGCGCAAGCGCGCGCGCGCCGATGGTCAGCGACCCCAGCGCGCAGAGCACGAGCACGACTGCCACCCAGAGCATCCGCATCAGGGG
>NZ_JAATOS010000532.1:0-2631 GCF_011806505.1 Salipiger sp. HF18
GCGCGAGCGAAAGCGTGAGCCGCCGCACAGGCCCTGTGCAGGCAGCCGCCGTCAGAGCCCGGCAAGCGCCTCGGCCAGCCGCGCCGCCGCGCGCACCCCGTCGACCACGCGCACCGGCATGCCCTCCTGCAGCGCCGCGTGATGGGTGCACATGCCGGCGCAGCCCAGCACCACCGCCTCCGCGCCCGCTGCGCCCAGCTCGGCGAGCCCCTTCCGAAGGTCGGCCAGGACCTGCGGCGCGCCCTCCTCCACCGCGAGCACGCCGTAGCCGCTCGGCCGCACCTCGGTGCAGGCCCCGGCAAAGCCCTGCGCCGCGATGTTGCCCGCGATCACCGGCACCGAGACCGCGAGCGTGGTGAGCACCGCGAAGCGCGCCCCGAGCAGCGTCGCCGCGTGGTAGCCCGCCTGTCCGATGCCAATCACCGGGCAACGCGCCACGGCCCGCGCCTCAGCCAGTCCGGTGTCGTCGAAGCAGCCGATGACGATGGCCCGCGCTCCCGCCGCCTGTGCCGCCGGCAGCAGCGCCAGCAGCCCCGGCACCGCCGCCTCGCCATCCTCGGCGCCCTGGATCGCCACCGGACCCTCCGCGTTGGTCCAGCCCTCGATCACCACCCCGGGCAGCGCCTCGCGCGCCGCGGCCACGATGCTTTCGGTCATGTGGGCTGAGGAATTCGGGTTGATGAATAGGATCACCTCAGACGCCCTTGCCCGCGTCCGACCCGAGCCGCGCCCGCCGCTTGCCCATCCCCCAGACGGTGACGATGAAGGCCCCGATGATGAGGAAGGAGAACAGCGTCGTCAGCGTGCCCAGCGCGTAGATCACCGGCGTGGTGACGTTGGTGGTCATGCCGAAGATCTCGAGCGGCAGGGTGTTGTAGCTGCCCGATGTGAGCAGGGTCCGGGCGAACTCGTCGTAGCTCAGCGTGAAGCCGAAGAGCGCCACCCCGATCAGCGAGGGCGCGATGATCGGCAGCACCACGAAGCGGATGGTCTGCCACGCGCTGGCGCCCTGGTCGCGGGCGGCCTCCTCGTAGGAGCGGTCGAAACGGTTGAAGACCGCGAACATGATGAGCAGGCCGAAGGGCAGCGTCCAGGTCAGCTGCGAGCCGAAGCCCGAGGTCGCCCAGTGCACCCGCAGACCGAACTGGTTGAAGATCAGCCCCACGCCCAGCGAGATCAGGATCGAGGGAATGACCAGCGACGCGATGATCAGGTAGAAAAGCGCCCCCGACCCGGCAAAGCGCTTGCGGAAGGCGAGCCCGCCCATCACCGAGACCACGACGGTGGTGACCATGACCATCAGCCCCAGCGCGAGGCTGCGGCGGAAAGCGCCCCAGATGTCGCCCACCGCCTGCTCTTCGAAGAGATCGCGGAACCAGTGCAGCGAGACGCCGTTCATCGGGAAGGTCAGACCGCCCTGCGGCCCCTGGAAGCTCAGCACGCCGATGGTCAGCGTCGGGCCGTAGAGGAACAGGATGAAGAGCGCGAAGAAGGCGGTCAGCACGTAGAAGGAGCGGGAACGCTTTTCCATGTCAGCTCTCCTTGCGGGCACGCGCGGCGCGGGTTGCGATGAGGGGCATGGCTCAGAGCTCCTTCCGGATGTCGACGAAGCGCAGCAGGATGCCGATCACGATCAGCACCGTGCAGAGCAGCACAACGGCGGTGGCGGCGGCAGAGGGGTATTGCAGCAGCGAGATGTCGTTCGAGATCAGCCGCCCGACATTGGCCTTCTGCGAACCGCTCATGAAGCGCACGGTGATGAAATCGCCCATGACCAGCGTCAGCACGAAGATGGTGCCGATCATGATCCCGGGCTTGGTCAGGGGCACGATCACATGCATCAGCGTCTGCCAGCCGCTCGCGCCGTTGTCGTAGGCCGCCTCGATCAGCGAGCGGTCGATGCGCATCATGGTGTTGAAGATCGGCACCACCATGAACAGCGTGTAGAGATGCACGAAGGCAAGGATCACCGAGAAATCGGAATAGAGCAGCCACTCCAGCGGCGCGTCGATCAGCCCGAGGTCGATCAGCGTGCTGTTGGCGATGCCGTTGCGCCCGAGGAACGGGATCCACGAGATCATCCGGATGATGTTCGATGTCCAGAACGGGATGGTGCACAGCAGGAACAGCGCAATCTGCACCGTCTGCGAGCGGATGTGGAAGGCCAGGTAATAGGCCACAGTGAAGCCGATCAGCAGGGTCAGCGCCCATGTGATCGCGGCATATTTGAAGGTGGCGAGGAACACCCGGTAGGTCACATCCGAGCCGAACAGGAACGCATAGTTCTCCATCGAGAACGCCGGGATGATCGAGAATTCGGTGGCCTGCCAGAAGCTCACTGTCACGATGGTCGCGATCGGCAGGATCAGGAACCCCGCGAGGATCAGCGATAGCGGCGCGGCCTGCAGCCAGCCCGTCACATGGCGGTTCTTCAGCATTTCGGATCAGCCCCTCGGCACATGGTCCCTGTCTTCATCTTGCCCCTGAACTCTCGGGGGGTCCGGGGGGCGGAAGCCCCCCGGCCGGTCGCCGGCGTCAGCCGGCGAAACCGCTCGTCACGCTCAGGACGCGATGAACTCGTTCCACTTGCGGACCATGTACTGGTTCTCGTCCATGACGGCGTTCCAGCAG
>NZ_JAATOS010000533.1:0-2626 GCF_011806505.1 Salipiger sp. HF18
CATCGGCGTCCAGCCCTCGACCAGCGACCAGTCCGGCAGGGCGACCCGCAGCACGTTGCCGCCGCCCGCGGGCTGGTCGTGGCTGCGGTCGATGGATTGGCCCAGCAGGTGTGCCCGCAGGAGCGCGCCGACGCCGCCGTGACCGATCACCGCGATGCTGCCGCCGCGGTCGTCCTGCGCTACCAGACGGCGCAGCGCCCGCGTCACCCGCGCCTGCGCATCGACCGCGCGCTCCCAGCCCTCGACGCTGTCCTCGGGCCGCGCGAAGAAGGCGTCGGCCATGCGCTCAAAGGCCTCGGGCGGCAGGTAGCCGGTGGCCGAGCGGTCGTTCTCGTGCAGCGCGTCGATCACCTGCACGTCGAGTTCGAGCGTCGCCGCCATGATCTCGGCTCCGTCGCGGGCCTTGCGCTCGTTGCTGCAGTAGATCGAGGTCACGCCGGGGCAGCGCTCGGCAAAGCGAGCGTGGCGCGACCGACCGCGGGCCGAGAGGCGCCAGTCGGACACCGGCACCGCGGGGTCGATGTCGACCTCGGCATGCGAGATGTAGATCAGCTGCCTCATGCGGCGGGCGCGCCCAGCACGTCGAGGATCGCCGCCTCGATCATCGCGAGGTTCCCGGGCTCGGAGAAGCGGTGATCGGCACCCTTCACGAGGCTCAGCCGCAGGTCCGGGCTGTCGATGTGGTCGAAGAGCGCCAGCAGCGTCTCGCGCGTGACGGCCTCGTCCCCGGAGCCCTGCAACAGCCGCACCGGGTAGGGCATCGGCAGCGGCGCGCGCAGCACGAGGTTGTCGCGCCCGTCCTCGATCAGCCGCCGGGTCACCGCGTAGGGGTCGCCATAGGCGGACGGCAGGTAGGTCACGCCCTCTTCCATCACCTTCGTGCGCTCCTCTTCGGAGAAACCCGCCCAGAACCCGTCCTCGGTGAAATCCGGCGCCGCGGCGATGCCGACGAAGCCCGCCACGCGGGCGCCCAGCTGCTGCGTCAGGAGGCTTGCGATCCAGCCGCCCATGGACGAGCCCACCAGCAGCAGCGGCCCCTCGGTCACCGCCTCGATCACCGCCTGCGCATCCGCGGCCCAGTCGCCGATGCACCCCTCTTCGAAGACGCCGCCGGACTGGCCATGACCCGAGTAGTCGAGCCGCAGGAAGGCGCGGCCCCGCGCCTCGGCCCAGGCTTCGAGATGCACCGCCTTGGTGCCTTCCATGTCGGACTTGTAGCCCGAGAGGAACACCACCACCGGCCCGGAACCGGGCGTGAAGGCATAGGCGAGGCGCGCGTTCGGCCCGTCGAGAAAGGCTGTTTCCGCCATGGCAATTTCCTCGTGACTCGGTCGCCGCGAGAGTGGCCCCGGTATGCCGCCGGATGCAACCGGCTTTCCGCGCGCCGGCCCGCGCCGCACGGGAACCCGGTTTTCCGCCCGGGCTCAGTCACTTGCGCGTAGCGCGGTACTTTCGGCGCACAAAACCTGCATTTGAAGCGTTGTTTTCATCGCATGGCCGGCATTCTGGATTGTCGGTTTCGGTCACCGCCCCGACGTGGAATGCTGCAGCGCAGAAAATCCAGACGAAGCAATCCAGACGAAGCGGAGTTCCTTCGTCACGCGAACACGAAGGTAATGACCATGAAAGCCCTGACCCTCGCGGCCCTGATCGCCGCAGCCCCCGTCGCCACGCTTGCCGACACGCTGACCCTCACCGCCCCCCTTGCCGGCGGCACGCTGCACACCGACGCCGTCGACATGTCGGTCTACTACACCGCAGCCGAAGGCGATGCCTTCGACGTCACCGCCAAGTATGTCGCCAAGGGCGGCGAGAGCGAGCCCCGCACCCTGCGCATGCGCCTCGAAGAGGGCGACAGCGTCGTCTTCGGCCTGCCCGGCCACAGCGGTGCAAGCTGGAACTTCGCCCGCAGCAACGGCGCGCTCACCGTGGCGGCCGAGCCGCTCTACAGCCAGCTCGCCCTGAACTGAGCCCGCTGAGCCCATCGGGCTGAGCTGATGAGAGGGCCCGGACCCCCGGAGGCACGCCGCCGGGACCGGGCCCGCTCCCTTTTCCCCTTCCGAAGCACACTCACGGACCCGGAAACGGCAAGGCCCGGAGCATGCCCTCATACGGCATGCTCCGGGCCTTTTGTCTTGTCGGGGGCGGCACGGGGCCGCCGGCGCGGGCTCAGAGCTGCGCCATGACCTCGTCGGAGGCTTCGAAGTTGGTGGTGACGCGCTGCACGTCGTCATCGTCCTCGAGCGCGTCGACCAGCTTCATCAGCGTCTGCATCGAGTCGAGATCGAGCTCGGTGGTGGTGGTCGGCTTCCAGATCAGCTTGGTGCTTTCCGTCGCTCTCGACATCCTCGGCGCCCGCTTCGATCGCGGCCATCATGATGGTGTCGGCATCACCGGCGGCGATCTTGTAGATGATCTCACCCTTGCGCTCGAACATGAAGGCGACCGAGCCGGTCTCGCCCAGGTTGCCGCCGTTCTTGGTAAAGGTCGAGCGCACGTTCGACGCGGTGCGGTTGCGGTTGTCGGTCATCGCCTCGACGATGATCGCCACGCCGTTCGGGCCGTAGCCCTCGTAGCGGATTTCCTCGTAATCGTCGCCGTCACCGCCCATGGCCTTCTTGATGGC
>NZ_JAATOS010000534.1:0-2625 GCF_011806505.1 Salipiger sp. HF18
TCCAGCCGGTGTTGGGATCCTCGCTCGGCACCAGGAACAGCACCGTCTGCCCGAACATGTCGTGATCGGTGACAAGGCAGCTGCGGTCGTCGTTGTCGGGCACGCCCTTCTCATCCAGCAGCTCGTGGTACTTCTTGCGCAGCGGCGTGATGTCGGCGCGGTGGCTCAGGCGCAGCACCACCTCGAAGGTGGTCAGATGATCTTGCATGGTCCAGTTCTCGAAGGGTTCGTCGACAAAATCCGACACCGGCACGATTAGCCGCCGCCCGGTCCAGACCCGCAGCTGCACGAAGGTGAAGTGGATGCGCTCGACCGAGCAGACATGGCCCTTGTAGGTGATGCGGTCGCCGATCCGGGCCGACTGGTTCAGCGAAATCTGCAGCGACGCCATGATGTTGGAGAGGATGTTCCGCCCGGCGAAGGCCACCAGCAGCGTCAGCGTGCCCGCCGAGGCCAGCAGCGAAATGCCGAGCGACTGCATCACGCTCGCCTCGTTCAGCACCACGCCAACGCCCACCACGGCGATGACGACCAGCATGAAGCGGCGCACGGCCGAAACCTTGGTGGCGACCGAGCGCCGCTGCTCCTGCCCCTCGCCGATGGCGGACAGTTCAGCCCCATCGAAGGTCACAAGCCGCGACAGGATGGCGTCGGCGGCGTTGACCACAAGCCAAAGCACCGCGACCACGATCCCCATGACCGTCAGCGGCGAGATCACCGTCTCGATGCGGCCCGAGAAGATGAAGAGGTTGTTGCTGATGAGGCTGAGCACCACCGTCATCACCAGCAGGACGATCGGGCCGCGCGTCGCCACCAAGAGAGATTCCGGTGCAATGCGGCGGATGCGGTTGTAGCCCTTCGACATCAGCTTGTAGGTCAGCCACCCCGAGAAGGCGGTGATCAGGATGCCGAGCGGGAAGCCCACCACCTCCCACCAGCGCAGGCCCCAGAAGGCGGGCTGGCGCAGCGGCTCTGGCATCATCTGTTCGAGCTTCGAGGGGCCGTAGGTGGCGCCAAGCGCCGGCAGGTGGTCCACCGTCTGCTTCGAGATCACCCAGACCGGCTCTTCCCCCAGCGCCTTGATCCGGTTGATCCGGATCGGCACAGGCCGTCCGCCCACCTCGACGAACCAAAGCAGGATGGATTTCTGCGGCTTGCCCGCCATCGCGCGGTCAGAGCTCAGGCGCGAATCCAGCCCGTCCGGCCGGTCGGGCACGCCATACCAGTCGATGACGATCTTGCGCTCGAGGAGGTTTAGGAAATCCCGCGCCAGATCCTCGGCATTGGCGCGCTGGTCCGCGAGCGGCAGATCCGAGAGGTCGAGGATGTGGATCGCCGCGTCCCAGTTGTCTTCGCGCGCGGTGTTGAGGAAGCTCTCGAGGCTCGAGCGCGGCGTCTCGCGATCGATGCCGTCGGGCGCGGGCGGTAGGCCGGGATTGAGGTTGTCGGTCTCGAACCAGTAGTCGGACTCGGTCTCCTGCGCCATGGCTGGCGCATGGAACGTGACCGCGAACAGCAGCGCCGCCGCGGCGAGAAGGAGTTTGTGAAATCCCGGCATCGGCAAGGGAACCCCCGGACGACCCGCCCGGTTCCCTCGCCCCCGATTTATCTCCCCGTCAGGGGGCGTGGATCAGTGGTAGCGGAACTCCCCCACGACCTGCCGCCATTCGCCGGCCGAGATCATCTTGCGGTGGGTGAAGCGGATCGAGTGCAACGGCCCCTCGATCCTGTCCTGCCAGAATTCGATGAACTTGAAGAGCCGCGGGTGATCCGGGGCAAGGTCGTAGTCCTGCCACACGAAAGTGTTGAGAACGTTCCGGTAGTCGGGCATCCGGTAGAAGATCTCGGCGGTGGTCAGACCGTAGCCCTTGAGCATGAGCTCTGTCGGTGTTTCCTGCATGGCTTTACCTCGTAGGGTCTACGTGGTTATAAGCCTGCGGGGCGAGTCGTTATTTTTCAACGAAAACAATCTGTTATCAGGCAACAGAAGTGGCTGCCAGATTTGTCCGGCCGCTGGCATTGCGCCCCACATCCTGTCTCTGATATAAGCCTTTTCAACAAGATATAGCATAAGAATGGACGGGCGAGCATCGTGACCGACACGCCGGAACCCCCTGAAAACGATGACGAAATGAGCGGCCCCGAGCGCCCGCGCTACAGCGGCCCCGGCATTTCCATCATCGACGAGATGAAGTCGAGCTATCTCGATTACGCCATGAGCGTGATCGTGAGCCGCGCGATCCCCGATCTGCGCGACGGCCTGAAGCCTGTGCACCGACGCATCCTCTACACGCTCTGGGAAAACGGTCAGACCAAGTCCAAGTCCTACCGCAAATGCGCCACCGCCGTCGGCGACGTGATGGGTCGTTACCACCCGCACGGCGACTCGGCGGTCTACGACGCGCTGGTGCGGATGGCGCAGGACTTCTCGATGTCGCTGCCGCTGATCGACGGTCAGGGCAACTTCGGCTCGATGGACGGTGACCCGCCCGCCGCCTACCGTTACACGGAATCGCGGCTCGAACGCACCGCCGAGGCCCTGCTCGAGGACATCGACAAGGACACCGTCGATTTCGTCCCGAACTACGCCAACGAACGCAACGAGCCCGTGGTGCTGCCCGCCCG
>NZ_JAATOS010000535.1:0-2616 GCF_011806505.1 Salipiger sp. HF18
GCGGCGCAGGTGGATGGCATCCCGACGTGGCGGATCTATACCGCGATCATCATCCCCTCGATGGCGCCGATCTTCCTGTCGGCCTTCATCGTGCTGGCGCATCTCGCCATCAAGGCCTTCGACCTCGTGATCGCCCTGACCGGAGGCGGCCCCGGCTACGCCACCGACCTGCCCGCGACCTACATGTACGCCATGGCCTTCTCGCGCGGTGACCTCGGCCAGGCGGCCAGCTCGGCCATGGTCATGATGGCCGTCGTCTTCGCCATCGTGGTCCCCTACCTCTACTCCGAGCTGAGGGCGAAACCCCATGACTGACATTCCCCTCTCCACCCAGACCAGCGTCGCCGGAGCGGATCGCAAAGGCTGGAGCACCATCGCCCTGCGCTGGCTGCTCTTCGTGATGCTCGGCCTCTTCGCGCTGTTCTACCTGATGCCGCTCTTCGTGATGGTCACCACCTCGCTGAAGAGCCTCGAGGAGATCCGCACCGGCAGCCTCATCGCCCTGCCCCGCTCGGTCACGCTCGAGGCGTGGCGCACCGCCTGGTCCGGCGCCTGCACCGGCATCCAGTGTGAGGGGCTGCGTCCCTACTTCTGGAACTCGGTGCTGCTGGCGGTGCCGGCGGTGCTGATCTCGACCGTGCTCGGGGCGCTCAACGGCTACGTCATCGCGCAATGGCGCTTCAAGGGCGCCAACATCATCTTCGCGCTGATGCTCTTCGGCTGCTTCATCCCCTTCCAGGTGGTGCTGCTGCCGATGGCGCGGATGCTGGGCATCCTCGGCATCGCCGGCACCATCCCGGGGCTGATCTTCGTGCACGTGATCTACGGGCTCGGCTTCACGACGCTGTTCTTCCGCAACTACTACGTGACCATCCCGCACGAGCTGGTGAAGGCCGCCAAGGTCGACGGCGCGGGGTTCCTGCGGATCTTCTTCGCGATCTTCCTGCCGCTGTCGCTGCCGATCATCACCGTCTCGGTGATCTGGCAGTTCACCCAGATCTGGAACGACTTCCTGTTCGGTGTCTCGTTCAGCTCGGCCGGGACCCAGCCCGTGACCGTGGCGCTCAACAACATCGTCAACTCCACCACCGGCGTGAAGGAATACAACGTCGACATGGCCGCTGCGATCATCGCGGGCCTGCCGACGCTCTTCGTCTACGTGCTCGCCGGGAAATACTTCATCCGCGGCCTGACCGCCGGTTCCGTAAAGGGCTGATCCCATGGCTCCGATCCTGAACATCAAGAACCTCGACAAGGCCTATGGCCCGGTGGAGATCCTCAAGGACATCAACGTGGCCATCGAGCCCGGCGACTTCCTCGTGCTCGTCGGCCCCTCGGGCTGCGGCAAGTCCACCCTGCTCAACTGCATCGCCGGGCTCGAGCCGATCACCGGCGGCAGCATCGAGATCGGCGGGCGCGACATGACCAGCGTCTCGCCCAAGGACCGCGACATCGCCATGGTGTTCCAGAGCTACGCGCTCTACCCGACCATGTCGGTGGCCAAGAACATCACCTTCGGCATGAAGGTACGTGGCGTCGATGCCGCCACACAGGAGAAGAAGCTGAAGGAAGTGGCCCACCAGCTGCAGATCGAGCCCTACCTCAACCGCCGCCCCAGCCAGCTTTCGGGCGGGCAGCGGCAGCGGGTGGCGATCGGGCGGGCGCTGGTGCGCGATCCCAAGCTCTTCCTCTTCGACGAGCCGCTGTCGAACCTCGACGCCAAGCTGCGGGTCGAGATGCGGTCCGAGATCAAGAAGCTGCACCACCGGCTGGGCGCCACCATGGTCTATGTCACCCACGACCAGATCGAGGCGATGACGCTGGCCACCAAGATCGTCGTGCTGAAGGGCGGCGTGGTGCAGCAGATCGGTTCGCCCGCCGAGATCTACAACCGGCCGGCCAACCTCTTCGTGGCGGATTTCATGGGCTCGCCCGCGATGAACCTCGTGCCCGCCAAGACCCGGCCCAACGGCCAGGGGCGGCTGATCGAGATCCGGCGCGAGGACGGCGCGCCCATCGTGCTGCACGACCACCACGCCGGCGACCTGCCCGACGAGGTGATCCTCGGGCTGCGCCCCGAGGACGTGGCCGAGGCGGGGTTCCGCGCCGGCGAGGACGTGCAGGGGGCGGAGTGCCTGATCGACATGGTCGAACCCGCCGGTGCCGACACCTATGTGGTCTCGCGGCTGGGCGGCGCGCCCTTCACCGCGCGGCTGCACGCCGAGACGGTGGCCAAGCCGGGCGAGACCATGCGGCTGGCCTTCGACCTTGCCAAGGTGTCGTATTTCGAACCGCAGAGCGGCGTGCGGCTGAACTGACGCCCGGTCCCGCAGTTTGATCCGGGCACGCCCCCGGGCATGAAAAAGGCCCGGCCCCGGATCGCCCCGAGACCGGGCCTTCACCTGTCATGCCGGGTGCTCAGCCCCAGGGGCCGCGCGACTTGTCCTGCGGATCCCGCGGGGCCTCGCCGCCCCACGGCGCCTGCGCCTCGCGGCGCGGCTGCGGGCGGGGCGCCGCACCTCTGGCCATCTGGCGCAGCGCCGCGATGCGGTTCTCGGTCGCCGGGTGGGTGGCGAAGAGGCTGTCGCGCTTGTGCGCGTGCAGCGGGTTGATGAT
>NZ_JAATOS010000536.1:0-2610 GCF_011806505.1 Salipiger sp. HF18
GAGGATCGCGCCATCACGCCTAGCAAGACGGAAAACAATTCCGCTCGCCCGACTATTTCAGCACCCTGATAGATGCCCCCTCCATATAGGTGGGGGGTGGGGGGCAGGAAGGCTTGGCCTCCTCCGCTTACATTTGAGCCGGATTTTTGGGAGCAAATCCCTTTTTGGTATGGATCAACCTGAAAAAGTGAGACCCATCAGCGGCTTGCGAGATCGCGCGGGGCGCATCATCCATCTGTGGAAACCGTCAGACAGTGCCCGTTCAATGTCTGCTATATGTCTGATTGCCGAAAATGAGAAGGGCGGCGCTGATGCGGCCGCCCTTGTAACTCATTGATCTCATTTAGATATTTTGGCTCCGGCGGTAGGGATCGAACCTACGACCAATTGATTAACAGTCAACTGCTCTACCGCTGAGCTACGCCGGAACATGTGGGGCGTATAGCAACAGGCTTCGAACCTTGTCCAGAGCCATTTGTCACATTTTTTCAGCTTTTCCGAAATTCCTTCTAAGCCAATGAAAAAACGGACGTTTCTGAAGTGCCTTGCCGCCACGTCACCAGATCGCGGCGGGCGAGGTCGATCAGGTGGGCGAGTACATTGCGGGCTGCGGCAGACTGAAGTTGGGGGGGCGTATCGGTGTAGATACGGGCGGCCAGCCCCGCGGCGTCCGAGGCGCCGTCCTCCAGTGCAGCGAGGATCTGCGCCTCGCGCATGCGGCGGTGCGAGGCGAGGGTCTCGAGCCGTTCAGCGGGAGTCTCCACCGGCGCGCCGTGGCCCGGGTGGAACACCTGCCAGCGCCGCGAGGCCAGCCGGGCGAGCGAGGACATGAAGGCGGTGAGGTCGCCGTCGGGGGGCGAGACCAGCGAGGTGGCCCAGCCCATCACCAGATCGCCCGAGAACAGCACGTCCCCCAGCGCGAAGGCCATGTGGTTGCCGAAATGGCCGGGCGTGTGCAGCGCCTCGAGCTGCCAGCCGTCGCCCTCGATCACCGCGCCGTCGGCGAGCGACCGGTCGGGCGCAAAGCCCGCGTCGACGCCTTCGCCGCCGCCGACCATGCCCGAGGTCGCGAGGCGCTCCATCAGCTCGGAGCGTCCCGATCCGGCGTCGCCATAGGCCATCACCGGCGCGCCAGTCGCCTCCGAGAGCGGGCGGGCGAGGGGCGAGTGGTCGCGATGGGCATGGGTCACGAGGATGTGGCTCACGTGCTCGCCGGGGCGCAGCGCCGAGAGCAGCGCCTCGAGATGGTCGGGGTCGTCGGGACCCGGATCGATCACCGCGATGCCGCGCGTGCCCACGAGGTAGCTGTTGGTGCCGCGGAAGGTCATCGCCGAGGGGTTGGGCGCCAGCACCCGGCGCAGCCCGGGGCCGAGCTCTTCGGGCACACCGGGGCGGGGCTGAAAATCGGGTTGCGGGTCCTGCATCTTTCGGGGCTTTCTGGCTGTGCTCACATCCCGAGGTAGCGCATGTCCTTCCATTGGCTCAAACACTATATGCCCCGCGGGCTTTACGGCCGGGCGGCGTTGATCCTGTTGCTGCCGGTGGTGACGCTGCAGCTCGTGGTGTCGGTGGTCTTCGTCCAGCGGCATTTCGAGGATGTCTCCAGCCAGATGAGCCGCGAGCTCGCACGAGAGATCGAACTGGCGGTGGCGCAGCCGGCGCTGGCCGAGCCGCTCGCGCTGGAGCTGATCACCGTGCCCGAGTCGGCGCTGCCGGCCGAGAACGCGCGGCGGTGGTACGACTTCTCCGGGCTCGTGGTGACACGCACGCTCGAGCGGTTCGTGTCGGGCACCGAACGCATCCTGCTGCCCGACGACGACTACGTCATACTCTACCTGCGTGACGGCGAGACTCTCACGCAGGTGCGTTTCTCGCGGCGCCGGGCCTCGCCGACCAATGCGCACCAGCTCTTCGTGAACATGATGGTCTTCGGCGTGCTGATGACGGTCATCGCCTTCCTCTACCTGCGAAACCAGCTGCGCCCCATCACCGAGCTGGCGCGGGCGGCCGAGGCCTTCGGGCGCGGCCGTCACGAGCCCTACGCGCCGGCGGGCGCGGTCGAGGTGCGGGCGGCGGGCAGCGCCTTTCTCGACATGCGCAACCGCATCGAGCGGCAGATCGAGCAGCGCACCATGATGCTCTCGGGGGTGAGCCACGACCTGCGCACCCCGATCACCCGGCTGAAGCTGGGGCTCTCGATGCTCGAGGACGAAGAGCGCGAGCCGCTCGAGCGCGATGTCGAGGACATGCAGCGGCTCATCGACGCCTTCCTCGACTTCGCGCGCGGCGACACCCAGGGCGGCGAGGCCGAGCCCACGGACCCGATCGAGCTGGTCGAGGGCATCGTTGCGGACGCGCGGCGCGCCGGCAAGGACGTGACGGTCGCGTCCACCGAGGGGGCGGGCGAGGTGACGCTGCGGCCCGCGGCGATGCGGCGGGCGCTCGAGAACCTGATCGGCAACGCCGTCCGCTACGGCACCCGATGCGAGGTGTCGGTCGCTCTGACCGAGAAGAGCCTGCGCCTGCGGGTCGAGGATGACGGGCCCGGGATCGCGCCCGAGCGGCGCGAGGATGCGCTGCGGCCCTTCGTGCGGCTCGATCCGGCGCGCA
>NZ_JAATOS010000537.1:0-2605 GCF_011806505.1 Salipiger sp. HF18
CGCCCTCGAAAGCCGGGTCGATGATGCGCCGCTGGCGCTGCCACTGCGCGCCATTGGTCAGGAACACCGACGCGCCCAGCAGCGGCCGCAGCCCCTCGGACACCCGCCCGGACTTGGGAAAGTCCAGCGGCCGGTCCTTCAGCACGGTCTTCACCAGCTCGGGCTGGTTCACGAGGTAGGAGCGGAAGAACGGCGTGCGGAACTCCGCCATCCACGCCCGGTAGAGCCGCGCCGGCTGGGCCGAGAGGATGTCCTGCCGGAACAGGCGGAGGTAGCGCAGGAGCGAGACCTTCTCGGGCCGCGCGGCGGGTTTCGGCGGGATCATGCGGCGGCGGTGGAGGTCGCGGTGAACTTGGACACCGGCACGTCGATGCGGCTGGCGGAGGGCGGGCGCCCGGCATAGCGCGTCGCAAGGCTCAGCGGGCCCGCGGTGATCCGGAAGTAGTCGTAGTCGAGCGGCCGGTCGAAGGCGCAGAGATACTGGAAGTGCAGCCGGAAGAAGCGCCAGCGCAGCGCCTTCCAGCGCTCGGGGCTGAGCGACCGGGTGAACTGCGCCGAGAACACCAGTGGCCAGCGCCGGCCCTCGGGGGCAACCCCCGAGACCGCGACCGGATCGCAGAGCGCGAAGGTGCAGCCGTCGCCCGGCGCGGTCACGTCGACCCAAGTCAGCTCGTCCCGCGCCGAGAGAAAGGCGAGGTCCGCCCGCAGCCGGTGCGCCTCGCGCAGGAAGGACACCATCGGCACCACCTGCCCGAGGCTCAGGAAGGCCAGCCGCGGCCCCCGCGCGGGCACTCTGCCCTGACGGATGAGATCGGCGAGGACCGAGACCGCCAGATGCGCGCCCGAGCTGTGGCCGACCACCAGCACCTCGTCGGCGTCACTTTCGAGCGCCTCGGCGATGATGTCGGTGAACCGGGCCATGCGCGCCCCAAGCTCGGGCGGGTTGGCGCCGCGGTACTGGGCGGAATAGGCGTAGTCATGCATGAGGTAATAAGCGTAGAGCTTGCCGTCTTTTGCTTTGAACCAGCGCAGCAGCGCCAACGCCGCGACGATGCCTGCGCCCGCGCCTGCGAGCCGGGCCGCAAGCCCCGCCCAAGGCGCGAGAACCCCCGCCAGCGCGCAGACCAGCCAGCCGGTCAGGATCGCGGCAAGGAGCTGCAGCAGCAGCATCCCCACCGGATAGAGCGCCGCAATCACCGGCCCCTTGCGCAGCCGCATCAGCCGCCGCAGCGCGCCGGTGGCGATGTATTCCCACGCCGTCCGCACCAGCTGGAGATAGGTGCCGGCGATGGTGTTGGACATGCTGTCGCGCACGATGTCGGACCAGACCAGCACCTCGACCCCGGTCTCGACTTCGACCCCGTCGATCCGGGCCGAGACCTGCCAGCCGTAGGGACCGCCCGAGCGCTTGGGCGTCAGCGCCAGCTCGTAGCCCGAGATCGCCGCCTGCGCGGCGCCCTCCTTGCGATAGAGCTCGCGGTAGCGCCTTGGGTGAATCGGGTCGTAGCCCGGGATGTAGAACACCCGGCGTCGGGACACCTCCTGCACCGGCTGGCCCTGTGATGGGAGATCCTGCGGGTCTTCGCCCATTCCCTCGCCCCTTCTGTCGCGATCCTCGCCCTAGCATGCGGTTTGGGCAAGACTGTGGCGCCCGGGCGTCGATCTTGCTCCGGCTGCCCCTGCGACGCACTTGGCGCAAGGACCGGCCGGGATCAGGCAGGATCAGCCGAGCTCGCCCAGTGCCGGGAAGGTCTCGAGCAGCCAGAAGGAGAAGGCCGAAAAGGCGCCGGTGAGCAGCATCAGGCCGACCGCGACAAGCAGCAGCCCCATGACCTTCTCGATAAGCCCCATGTGGCGCTTGATCCGGTTCATCAGCCCCATGGCGCGGCTCAGGAAGATGGCGGCCAGCAGGAACGGCATCCCCAGACCCGCCGCGTAGACCGCCAGCAGCGCGGTGCCGCGCGCGATCGAGGCCTCGGAGGCCGCCATCGACAGGATCGCGCCCAGCTGCGGCCCGATGCAGGGGGTCCAGCCGAAGGCGAAGGCGAGCCCGAGGATATAGGCGCCGAAGGCCGAGCCACCGGTGTCGCCGGTCTCGATCCGCGCCTCACGGTCGAGGAAGGGGATGCGAAAGACATGCAGGAAGTGCAGGCCGAAGACGATCACCACAACGCCCGAGATCCGCGCCAGAAGCAGCTGGTTCTGCAGGAAGAACGTCCCGAGCCACGAGGCGGTGAAGCCGAGCAGCACGAAGACGGTCGACAGCCCCAGCACGAAGAACAGCGCGGCGGTGAAGGCGCGCAGCCGGGCGCGGCCGCCGGCCTCCATCTCGGCGAGGCTCACCCCCGACATGAAGGCGAGATAGGGCGGCACGATTGGCAGCACGCAGGGGCTCAGGAACGAGATGACCCCGGCGAAGAGCGCCACGAACATCGCCGGCAGCAGGCTGGCGTCTATGATGTCGATTCCGAACATATCGCATGGGTAGAAGATAACGGCACCCGCGTCACGCGGCGCGAGGTCACATCCCCGTGGAAAGCCGTGGCGTGGTGTATCGGTGTGGCGCTTGGAAGGCTTCGGATAACGGGCAGCGCGTTCCCCTGTC
>NZ_JAATOS010000538.1:0-2593 GCF_011806505.1 Salipiger sp. HF18
AGTCGCTGGACCAGCAGCCGCTCTGGCTGCGGATCGGGGCGCGGGTGACGCGCCTGATCGCGCCGGTGTTGTAGGAGCGGGTCGATGCGGCTGAAGGTTGCAAGCTACAATATCCGCAAGGCGATGGGTCTCGACCGCCGGCGCGATCCGGCGCGGATCCTCAAGGTGCTGAACAGGATCGGCGCTGACGTGGTCATGCTGCAGGAGGCCGACCTGCGGCTCGGCCCGCGGCCGACGGCGATTCCGCGCTTCCTCATCGAGCAGGAGACGGATTACGAGGTGGCCGACGTCTCGGTCAACGACGTCAGCATCGGCTGGCACGGCAACGCCATGTTGGTGCGCAAGGGGCTGCAGCGCGGCGGCGTGCGGCGGCTCGAGTTGCCGGGGCTGGAGCCGCGCGGCGCGGTGCTGGTCGAGGTCGAGGGCATCAGCTTCGTGGGCGCCCACCTCGGGCTGATGCGACGCTTCCGGCTGCTTCAGATGACCGCGATCCGGGAGCACCTGAGCGGCATCGAGACCACGGCCTTCATCGCGGGCGATTTCAACGAATGGTCCGACGTGCGCGGCTACGAGCCGTGGGAGAACGACTTCAAGCTGGTGCTGCCCGGGCGCAGCTACCACGCGGCGCGGCCGGTGGCGGCGCTGGACGGCTTCGCCTATGGCAACGCGCTGCGCATCGAGCGGATGGGCGTGATGCGCGAAGGGCCGGCGCGCGTGGCCTCGGACCACCTGCCAATCTGGGCCGAGCTGGACCGCGACTGAGCCGGCCTCGGGCCCCGCGACGGGGGCTGCGGATGGCACAGTGCCGGCCACGGGCCTTGCATCATTGCGGACCATGCGCCATCTGTCAGCAGGACAGAACCGCAAGCAGCGGAGGAAAAGATGCTGGAACTGGGTAGCAAGCCGGAGGCGCCGCAGGGCGACCTTATCAAGGATGTCTCCGAAGCCGACTTCATGGCCGAGGTCGTGGACCGCTCGCAGGAGGTCCCCGTCATCGTCGACTTCTGGGCGCCGTGGTGCGGCCCCTGCAAGCAGCTTGGACCGGCGCTCGAGGCGGCTGTGACCGCCGCGCGCGGTGCCGTGGTGATGGCCAAGGTGAACGTGGACGAGGCACAGATGATCGCCTCGCAGCTGCGCATCCAGTCGATCCCGACGGTCTATGCCTTCTACAAGGGCCAGCCGGTGGACGGCTTCCAGGGCGCGCTGTCGGCTTCCGAGCTCAAGGCCTTCATCGACCGTGTCGTGCAGGTCTCGGGCGGGGACGCGAGCGGCGGGCTCGACGAGGCGGTGGCCGCCGCCGAGGAGATGCTCGAGCAGGGGGCCGCGACAGATGCGGCGCAGACCTTTGCCGCGATCCTCGAGGAGGACCCGGTCAATGCTGCGGCCTACGGTGGTTTCGTGCGGGCGCATATCGCGATGGACGATCTCGACCAGGCCGAGGCGATCCTGAACGGCGCGCCGGTGGAGATCTCGAAATCCGCCGAGCTCGAGGCGGCCCACGCCCAGCTCGCGCTGGCGCGCCAGGCCGAGAATGCCGGCCCGGTGGCCGACCTCACCGCGCAGGTCGAGGCCGACCCGGCCGATCACCAGGCCCGGTTCGACCTTGCTCAGGCGCTGTATGCCAAGGGCGACGCCGCCGGTGCCGTCGATCAGCTTCTCGAGCTTTTCCGCCGCGATCGCGAGTGGAACGAGGGCGCGGCCAAGACCCAGCTCTTCACCATCTTCGAGGCGCTCAAGGCCAATGATCCGGTGGTGCTGAACGGCCGGAGAAAACTCAGCTCGATGATATTTGCCTGATGGCCCGAGCGGACTAGCTCGGTGTCCATGTCCAGACGCATCGATCTTCCGGGCACGGTCCCGATCTTTCCCCTGCCGGGTGCGTTGCTGCTGCCGCGCTCCCGGCTTCCCCTGCACATCTTCGAGCCGCGTTACCTCGCGATGCTGGATGACGCGCTGAAGACGGACTCTCGGGTGATCGGCATGATCCAGCCCGACCGGCTCGCGGCCCGCGAAGGCGGCTGCGGGCTGCACCGGATCGGCTGTGCCGGGCGCATCACCCAGTTCTCCGAGACCGAGGACGGGCGTTACATGATCACGCTCTTCGGGCTGTCGCGGTTCCGCGTGCTGCACGAGGTGGACGGGTTCACGCCTTACCGTCGCTGCGACGTGAGCTGGGACGGGTTCGAGCGTGATCTCGGCGGCACCGAGGCGGACGAGGCCTTCAACCGCAAGCGCTTCCTCGACACGCTCGACCGCTATTTCGAGGCGCGCGGGCTTTCGGCGGACTGGGCCACGCTCAAGGACGCGGATGACGAGCTGCTGATCAACTCGCTCTCGATGCTCCTGGAGTTCGAGCCCGAGGACAAACAGGCGCTGCTCGAGGCGCCGTCTCTCGAGACCCGGCGCGAGACGCTGGTGACCCTCATCGAATACGCGCTGCGCGGCGGCGGCGGAGAAGGAACGATGCAATGAACGACGCAGTGACGGCAGGGGCGGCAGGCCCCGCAAACACCCCCTTCGACCGGCGGATGCTCGAGGCGCTGGTCTGCCCGGCGACCCACGCGACGCTGGAATACGACCCCGAGCGGCAGGA
>NZ_JAATOS010000539.1:0-2588 GCF_011806505.1 Salipiger sp. HF18
GAACCGGGGCGGCTCGGCCCCGAAGAAGCGGTCCTCGTGCACTACGCCACGGAAGAAATGCGTGGTGTCCTTGACCACGCCGAGCGGATCATCGAACCCCTCCGCCGTGCAGGAGAAGGTGCCGTAGGAGACCGTCAGGATTTTGCTCGAACTCACCATGTGCTGCTCACTTTCGATCGGACTTCAACCGAGTATGTACCATGTTTACCAAGACCAAAGCCGATCAAATCTTAGGTAAACACAGTATCATTTCATGTTCGGATTGTGTCCTGTTTCGCGAAAAGCCATTAATTCGCCATGAATGACGGTCTCGTTTCTCATCCCGGCCCTGTTCTCCTCGTCGGAGGCGGCAAAAGCGACCCAGATCAGCTTCGGGAGCTGCTCGACACCTGCGCCCTGCGGGTGGCGGCCGACGGCGGTGCCGAGACGCTGCTTGCGCTCGGCGTCATGCCGGATGCGGTGATCGGGGACCTGGATTCCCTCACCGACGTGTCGCGCGCCCGCATCCCGGCGGAGCGCGTGCACCACATACCCGAGCAGAACAGCACCGATTTCGACAAGTGCCTGAGCAACATCACCGCGCCGCTGGTCTACGGGACGGGCTTCCTCGGGCCGCGGGTCGATCACCAGCTTGCCGGGCTCACGGTGCTGGCGAACCGGCCCGACCGGCGCTGCATCCTGCTGGGCGAGGAAGACGTCATCGCGCTGGCGCCGCCCGAGATCGAGCTCTCACTGCCGCTGGCGACACGGCTGTCTCTCTATCCTCTGGCGGCCATGCGGGGCGAAAGCGAGGGGCTGCGCTGGCCGCTCGACGGCATCGAGTTTGCGCCCGCCCGGCGCGTGGGAACGTCGAACGAGACCAGCGAGACGCGGGTCCGCCTGCGCTTCGACGCGCCGGCGATGCTGATCATTCTGCCGGTGGAGTCGACACCTGCGCTGTCGCGAGGGCTGCTTTCTGCGCCCGCGACGTGGCCCGCTCACGCATGAGAATATAGAGCCCTGCCGCGATGGTGACGCAGATGCCCACCGTCGCGAGGGGATTCGGGAGGTCACCGAAGATCATGAAGCCGAGCGCGGTCGCGACCGGTATCTCGAGATACTGCATCGGCGCCAGCGTCGCGCCCGGAGCGTAGCGCAGCGACCAGGTCATCAGCAGATGCGCCAGCGTGCCGAGCAGGCCGATGGTGAGCAGCAGGCCCCAGGTCGAGGGGTCGAGGGAATCGCCGGCGAGGTTGGTCAGCCGTTGGCCCGGAAGCAACAGCAGCATGACCCCGATGACCAGCACCGCGATGCTGCCCGAGATCGCCTGAAGCGAAACCGCGTCGATGTCGCGCGAGATCTGCCGGGTGGTGAGCATGAAGAGCGAGAAGTTCAGCGCCACGCCGAGCGGCAGCAGCGCCGGCCAGCCGACGTTCTGGAAGGCGGGCTGAACGACCAAGAGAGTGCCGATGAACCCGACGGCGCAGGCGATCATGCGGCGCCAGCCGACCTCTTCTCCCAGCACGTAATGGCCGAGCAGAAGCATAAGAAACGGCATGATAAAGGCGATGGCCACCGCATCGGCCAGCGGGAGGTAGAGCAGCGCAGTGAACATCATGCCGATCCCGAGGATGTGCATGAGCGTGCGCAGCAGGATAATCCAGAACACCTTGGACCGCACGCGGAAGCTGCGGCCCGTGAGGACCATGATGGGGATCAGGACAAGCGCCTGCACCCCGAAACGGACAAGCACGAGTTCCGCCAGCGGGACCTTCCCTCCGAGCAGTTTCGCAACAGCATCGGCAAGTGGCGCAACGATGCAAAAACCAAGCATCAACGTGATGCCGAGAAGGGGCTTGTCATGTTTCATGAGGCGAGCGTAGCCGCGCCCGCACAACCGGGCAAGACACTACTTTTGTTATTATTGGAATATATTATTGCAACCCAAACGTGCGTCCACGCCCTTCCCCGGCGTCACGCACACGCCGCTTTCCGGCCGTCCCGAGGCCGCGCCGCGCGACGCCGGGGCACCGGCATCCATTGCCGGGTTGCGCCGCTGCGCCGCTTCCCCTACATAGCCCGCCAGAACCGCAGGATCCGGAACTCTCCATGCAGAACGTCATTCTCATCGTTCATCTTCTCCTCGCGCTCTCGCTGATCGGGGTCGTGCTGCTGCAGCGCTCCGAAGGGGGCGGGCTCGGCATGGGTGGTGGCGGTGGCGCGATGAGCCAGCGCGCAGCGGCTACCGCGCTCGGAAAGATCACCTGGATTCTTGCCATCTGCTTCATCGCCACGTCGCTCACGCTGACGATCCTGGCGGCGCAGGATGCCTCGGGCGTCTCCGTCATGGACCGCCTCACCGGCGGCGCGCCCGCGGCCGAAGAGCCCAGCACGCCTGGCGAAATCGACACCGATTCCCTGCTTCCGCCGCCCTCTGCGAGCGGCAGCGAGACCTCGCCGGACGCACCGCTCGTGCCTCGCGCCGACTGAGGCACGCACGCAACACCATAGCTTGAGGGCCGCGCCCGAAGCCGCAACAGCATCTTGCGGTCGTCTGGACTTGTTTGCGCGAATCTCTTATAGATGGACTCCCGTGATGCTGCGGTCCT
>NZ_JAATOS010000540.1:0-2587 GCF_011806505.1 Salipiger sp. HF18
GATTTCCGTGCGGGGGGGGCCACAGCCCTCCCGCGCGTGGGTGTGCTGCTGGGGGCGGGGGACCGCCATATCGTGTGGCTTCTTCACTACCTCGGGTTGAAGCGAAGCAGTATGGCCACATCTATGTGACCCTTTTACATCAGTTTGCGACGGCGTGTCACGCGAATATCCAGATCGGTGATCTTCTTGCGCAAAGTATTGCGGTTGATCCCGAGCAGATCGGCGCATTTCGCCTGGTTTCCGCCCGTTGCCTCGAGAGCGATCTCGATGAGCGGCGCCTCGACCTCCTTGAGGATGCGGGCATAGAGCCCCGGCGGCGGCAGCATGTTGCCGTGCAGGTCGAAATAGCGGCGCAGGTGACGGGCCACCGAGGTGCCCAGCTTCTCGGCGTCGCCCCCGCGCAGGATCGGTCCGGTATCGGGCTGGTTTCCCAGCACCGCCTCGACCTCGGTGCGGCTGATCTCCTCGGCGCGGCTGGTCAGGCTCAGGCGGCGCACCGAATTCTCGAGCTGACGCACGTTGCCCGGCCAGCTGTAGGCGCGGAAGAGCTCGGCGGCATCCTTGGAGAGCCAGCGCTTGGGCGCGCCCTCGCGCTAGGAAAGGGCAAGGAAGTGCTCGGTGAGCAGCGCGATGTCCTCGACCCGCTCGCGCAGGCTCGGCACGTTGATGGTCGCGCCGGAGAGGCGGTAGTAGAGATCCTGGCGCACCCGGCCCTCTTCCATGGCCTGTGCGAGGTCGCCCTGCGAGGTCGCCATGAAGCGCGGCACGTGTTCGCCCGGGATATCCATCATGCGCACCACGCGCGCCTGGATCTCGTCGGGGATGTCGGTGATCTCGTCGATGAGCAGCGTGCCGCCCTTGACGCGGGCCAGCACCCGGGCGGGGCCCTCGAGATCCGAGAGGTCGGCGCCGGTCACGGTGATGAAGGGCAGCGTGCGGCGGTCGGAGAAGTCGTGAATGGCGCGCGCGATCAGCGACTTGCCGGTCCCGCTCTCGCCCGAGATCAGCACCGGCAGATCGGTGTTCATCACCCGCGCAACAAGCCGGTAGAGCGCCTGCATCGCCGGCGTCTTGCCGACCAGCGGCAGCTCGTCGGGACCGTCGGCACCGATGGTCGCCACATCCTCGCGCTTGGGCGCGCGGTTGCGGTTGTCGAGCGCCTTGGCGGTGCGCTTCATCAGGTCCGGCAGGTCGAAGGGCTTGGGCAGGTAGTCGTAGGCTTCCGCCTCCGCCGCCTGGATCGCCGTCATGATGGTGTTCTGCGCCGAGATCACGATGACCGGCAGGTCCGGCCGGTCCTGGCGAATCTTCGGAAGCATTTCCAGACCGTTGCCATCGGGCATGACCACGTCCGAGATCACCACGTCGCCCTTGCCTTCGCCGACCCAGCGCATCAGCGTGGTGAGCGAGCTCGTCGCGTGCACCTTGCAGCCCGCGCGGGTCAGCGCCTGCGTCAGAACGGTGCGGATCGTGCGGTCGTCGTCTGCGACAAGAACCGTGCCATCCATTATCTCTTCTCCTCTGTCTCGCGCGGGGCGCGCGGAAGCGAAATCCGGAAGATCGTCCGGCCGGGGACGGAATCCACCGAGATCCAGCCATCATGATCCGAAATGATTTTCGAGACGAGCGCCAGCCCCAGACCGGTGCCGTTCTCCTTGCCCGACACGAAGGGGTCGAACACGTCGCCCCGGATGTCGTCGGGCAGGCCGGGGCCGTCGTCGATGACCTCGACCTGCAGCGGCAGCTTCTGCGTCGTGCCATCGGCGCGGCGCATGCGGAAGCTGTGCTCGTAGAAGGTGCGCAGGCGGATCGTGCCGCCTACCTTGGGGTCGGCGGCCTCGGCGGCGTTCTTGAGCAGGTTGAGCACCACCTGCAGAAGCTGGTCCGGATCGCCGTAGGCGAGCGGCAGCGAGGGGTCGTAATCCTCGATGAACTTCATGTGCGCCCCTGCCCCGAGCTGGGTCGAGCGGCGCGCCCGGTCGAGCACGTCGTGGATGTTCACCGGCTTGCGCTCGGGCGCGGAGAGATTGCCGAACTGCTCCACCTGCTCGAGCAGCTTCACGATGCGGCGGGTCTCGGCCACGATCAGGTCGGTGAGCTCGAGGTCGTCCTTGCTGAGGCTCATCGACAGCAGCTGCGCCGCGCCGGTGATCCCCGCGAGCGGGTTCTTGATCTCGTGCGCCAGCATCTCGGCCATGCCGATGGCCGACTTCGCGGCCGATTTCACCGAGTGGCTCTGGGTCATGCGGCCCGCCAGCTCGCGCGGCGAGATCAGCATGATGAACCAGCCGGGGAGGCCCTGCACCGGCGCAAGCTGAAGGTTGCAGACCAGCGGCGGGCGCGAGCCGGTGCCGACGTCGACATCGTTGACGAACAGCGGCGTGCCGTGCTCGCGGGCCCGGGCGAGGCTTTCCTCGAGCGGCGCGTCGACCGCGAGGCGGTCCCAGATCGGCTGGCCGATCAGCCACTTGGCCGAGTTATTCATGAAGCCCTCGGCAGCCGGGTTCATGTCGGCGATGCGTTCCTCGGCGTCCAGCAGGATCGCGGGAACCGGCAGCGAGGACCAGAGCTGAAGCTGAAGTTCGCC
>NZ_JAATOS010000541.1:0-2534 GCF_011806505.1 Salipiger sp. HF18
AAAAAAAAAACGTTCGACATGAACGGCGCCGGGTAATAGACGCGGCCGATCTTGCCTTCCTTGCGGATCTCGATCTTCGACACGATCGGGTGGATCGAGCTGGTCGAGTTGTTGATGTAGCTGATCGACCCGGTCGGCGGCACCGCCTGCAGGTTCCGGTTGTAGAGCCCGTGCGCCATGACGTCAGCCTTCAGCGCCGCCCAGTCGTCACGGGTCGGCAGGGTGACGTCGGCGAAGAGCTCGGCCACGCGGGCGCTTTCGGGCAGCCAGTCGCGGCTGGTGTACTTGTCGAAGAACACGCCCGAGGCGTACTCGCTGTCGGCAAAGCCCTTGAAGGTCTCGCCCCGCTCCTTCGCCAGCGCGCAGGAGGCCCGCAGCGCGTGATAGGCCACGGCGGCGAAATAGACCGAGGTGAACTCGATGCCCTCGGCGCTGCCGTAGTGGACGTGCTCGCGGGCGAGGTAGCCGTGCAGGTTCATCTGGCCGAGGCCGATGGCGTGGCTCTCGTCGTTGCCCTTGCGGATCGACGGCACCGACTCGATCGACGACATCTCGGAGACGGCGGTCAGCGCCCGGATCGCGGTCTCGATGGTCGCGCCGAAGTCCGGCCCGTCCATGGTGCGCGCGATGTTGAGGCTGCCGAGGTTGCACGAGATGTCCGTGCCCATGCGGGAATAGCTCAGGTCCTCGTTGAACTCGGAGGCCTCGTTCACCTGCAGGATCTCGGAGCAGAGGTTCGACATGGTGATGCGGCCCGCGATCGGGTTCATCCGGTTCACCGTGTCCTCGAACATGATGTAGGGATAGCCGCTCTCGAACTGGATCTCGGCCAGCGTCTGGAAGAAGGCGCGGGCGTTGATCTTCTTCTTGCGGATGTGCTTGTCGGCGACCATCTCGGCGTATTTCTCGGTGACCGAGATCTCGGAGAACGGCACGCCGTAGACCTTCTCGACGTCATGCGGCGAGAACAGGTACATCTCCTCGTTGCGCTTCGCGAGCTCGAAGGTCACGTCGGGGATCACCACGCCGAGGCTCAGCGTCTTGATGCGGATCTTCTCGTCGGCATTCTCGCGCTTGGTGTCGAGGAAGCGCAGGATGT
Source organism: Salipiger sp. HF18 (assembly GCF_011806505.1). Lineage (NCBI taxonomy): Bacteria > Pseudomonadati > Pseudomonadota > Alphaproteobacteria > Rhodobacterales > Roseobacteraceae > Salipiger > Salipiger sp. HF18. The sequence continues at coordinate 1,100 of NZ_JAATOS010000541.1, forward strand.
CCGGGTGGTGGGCGTTGAGATAGACCGCCCCTGCCCCCTGACGCGCGCCGAGCTGGTTGGCGTAGGAGAAGCTGTCCTCGAGCAGCTTCATGATCGGGATCACGCCCGAGGACTGGTTCTCGATGCCCTTGATCGGCGCACCGTGCTCGCGGATGTTGGTCAGCATGAGCGCGACGCCGCCGCCGCGCTTGCTGAGCTGCAGCGCCGAGTTGATGCCGCGGCCGATGCTTTCCATGTTGTCCTCGAGCCGCAGCAGGAAGCACGAGATCAGCTCGCCACGGCTCTTCTTGCCGGCGTTGAGGAAGGTCGGCGTGGCGGGCTGGAAGCGGCCCGTGACGATCTCTTCCATGAAGGACATCGCCAGCGCCTGGTCGCCGCGCGCCAGCGTCAGCGCCACCATGACGACGCGGTCCTCGTAGCGCTCGAGGAAACGTTTCCCGTCGCGCGTCTTGAGCGTGTAGGAGGTGTAGTACTTGAACGCCCCGAGGAAGGTCGGGAAGCGGAACTTGCGCTTGAAGGCGGCGTCCCAGATTGCGTGCAGGAACTCGCGCGGGTAGGCGTCGAGCACCTCGGCCTCGTAGTAGCCCTCCTCCACGAGGTAATCGAGCTTTTCGTCGAGCGAGTGGAAGAACACCGTGTTCTGGTTCACGTGCTGCAGGAAGTACTGACGCGCCGCCATGCGGTCCGCGTCGAAGCGGATGCGGCCTTCGGCGTCGTAGAGGTTCAGCATCGCGTTCAGCGCGTGGTAGTCGAGGCCGTCGGTCAGGCGGTCAAGCATCGGGATCCCCAGAAAGCAGTCAGCCCGTCGTTCACGCGGGCGATATCGGTGTCGGTGCCCGCAAGCTCGAACTTGTAGAGCAGCGGGATGCCGCATTTCGCGGCGATGATGTCGGCGGAGAGCCCGTAGGTCTTTCCGAAATTGCGGTTGCCGGAGCCGATGACCCCGCGCAGCCCGGCACGGCGTCCGGCGTCATTGAGGAAACGGATCACCTGCTTGGGCACCGCGCCGCGACCCTCGCCGTCGGCGTAGGTCGGGCAGATCAGCACGTAGTCCGCGGGGGGCTCGGGCATCGGCTCGGAGGGCGACACCGGGATGCGCAACGCCGCGCGGCCAAGCCGCGCGACGAAACGGTCGGTGTTGCCGCTGCGCGACGAATAGTAGAGCAGCCCCGCCATGGTCGTTCTCAGGATGCGAGACGGCCGATCATGTCCGGACGGAAGCCCGACCAGTGGTTCTCGCCTGCGATGACGACCGGCGCCTGACGGTAGCCAAGCTCGGTGACGCGGGCCATCGCAGCGGCATCCTCGGTCAGGTCCACGACATCATAGGGCAGACCGCGTGCATCCAGCGCACGGGTGGTCGCGGTGCACTGCACGCAGGCGGGCTTGGAATAGACGATGATGGTCATGGCGGCGTCCTCTGTCCTGTCTCATT
>NZ_JAATOS010000053.1:0-16674 GCF_011806505.1 Salipiger sp. HF18
CCTTGGCCATGGTGTCGTCATGCAGCGGCGTGCCGTGCTTGTCGTAGGCGGCGCCGCCCACGAGATCCTCGCTCACATCGAAGGTGAGGCCGCGCTTGTCGCCATACCAGTCGATGATCCGCCGCACCTCGGCCATGACTTCGGGGCCGATGCCGTCGCCCGGCAGGATCAGAAGCGAAGGGTTGCTCATGGGAATATCCTCTCCTCGGAATGTCCCGCATCGGGTATCCCTTGGGGCCGGAATGGTCAAGAAAACAACGGTGATAACCCGTCTTCCAGAAGCTCCCGGACCCGCGCGATGCGCGGCGTGCGCCGCATCGCTTCGTGCACCGTTAGATAGACCGGAAGCCCCGGCAGCCGCAGCCCGGGAAACAGTCGCTCGAGCCGCGGATCGCGGTCGGCGATGTTGCATTGCAGCACCCCGATGCCGCAGCCCGAGGCCACCAGCTCGTAGCCGGTCACGAAGTCGTCGCAGCGGGTGCTGAACCAGTCGCGGGTCGCCGGCAGCCCCATGCCGCGCATGGCGCGGAGCATCATGTCCCGGCGGTCGAGCCCCACCAGATCGCTCTGCCAGAGCGTGTCCGGGCGCCCCCGGCGATCGAGGTAGTCCCGGGCGGCATAGACGCCCATCTCGAGATCGCCGAGGTGGCGCAACACGAGGTCGAGCTGCTCGGGGCGGTACATGCGGACGGCAATGTCGGCCTCGCGGTAGTGCTGGTTCTCGGTCTGGTCTGTCGGCACGAGGTCGATGGCAATCTCGGGCTCGAGCGTCCGGATACGGGCGATGATCGGCGGCAGGTGGTAGTGGGCGGACATCACGCTCGCGGCGATCCGCACCGTGCCCGCCAGCCGCTCGGAGCGACCCTCCGCCGCCAGCCGCAGCGACTGCAGGCTGTCGCGCATTGCCTGCGCATGGGGCAGGAGCGCGGCACCGGTCTCGGTGAGGTCGAGCCCGCGCGGCTGGCGCCGGAACAGCTCGACCCCGAGCTGCCGCTCGATCCCGCGCACCTGCCGGCCGACAGTGGGCTGGCTGGTGCCGAGACGCGTCGCAGCGGCCGAGAGCGAGCCATGCTCGGCCACCGCGAGGAAGGTCTGCACCAGCGACCAGTCGAGAGAGTTGATCGAAACAGCGACGGAGGGTGACATGACGGGCACGGTACTCATTCTGGGCGGCCACGGACGCTTCGGCGGCCACGTGGCGCAGGCCTTCTGGAACGCCGGCTGGAAAGTCGCGCTCTACCGTCGTGGCGCCAGCCTGCGCGCTGCCGCCGAGGGCGCCGACGTGATCGTCAACGGCTGGCACGTGTCCTACCAGCGCTGGGAGGCCGAGATGCCGGCGCTCACCGACCGGCTCATCGACGCCGCGCGCAGTTCGGGCGCATCCATCCTTCAGCCGGCCAACGTCTACGTCTTTGGCGAGGGCGCGCCCGAGCTTCTCGGCACCGACACGCCGCACCGCGCCCGCAACCGGCTCGGGCGGGTGCGGATCGAGATGGAAGAGCGCCTGCGCGACTCCGGCCTGCCGGTGATCCTGCTGCGGGCGGGCGATTTCCTCGACGACCAGCCGTCGGGCAACTGGTTCGACAAGGTGATGGTCCCCGACCTTCGGAAGGGCACTCTGACCTGGCCGGGCAACCCGATGATCCCACACGCCTGGGCCTGGCTGCCCGACCTCGCAGAAGCGGCGCGGATGCTGGCCGACTGCCGCACCGAACTGCCGCGCTTCGCCGACATCCCCTTCCCCGGCTTCACGCTCTCCGGTCAGGAGATGGCGGCGCAACTCGGCCGCATCGTCGGGCGCGACATCGCGATCCGACCGCTGCGCTGGTGGATGCTGCAGCTTGCCCAGCCGGTCTGCGGCACCGCCGGAGGGCTGCTCGAGATGCGCTATCTCTGGGACATGCCGCACCGGCTCGACCCGGCGCCGCTGGCGACGCTGCTGCCGGAGTTCCGCCCCACCCCGGTCGACGAGGCGCTGCGCCGCGCCACCGCGCATCTCACGGCAGGGACAGGGTCACGGACACCAGCCGATGCCGCTGCCCCTCGACGGGCGGCCTGACCTCGGCCCCGATGACCTCGAGCCCGGCGGCGGGGAGGATGTAGCTCACCCGCATCGGGCCCGGGCCGTCCCAGACCACCGTCGGCGCATCGGGCAGCGGATCCTGCACCCGCGGGTCCGCGAGCACCTGCGCGATGGCCTCGTGGCGGCCGTCGCCCCGCACCGGGTCGACGTTGGCATTGCCGATCAACACCGGAGCACCGGGCAACGCACAACCGAGCCCGCCGTCGAGGCACTGCATCCAGAGCCCCAGCTCATCGTGGTTGCGGCGCCCGTTGCGGTCCTCGGGCCCGTCGAAGACCGGCGGGGTCGCAGCCCATGCCAGCAACGCCAGCGGCGTGCTCCCGGTGTCGAGCGACAGCACCCAATGCGCCGAGGAGGACAGCCGCTGCACCTTTGGCGCCGGGTCCTCCGCCTGCCGCAGGTTTCCTGGCAGGTCGCTCCAGAGCAGGTCGGTGAACGCCGCCACCAGCGACAGCGGGCGCGTCGACAGAACCGCCATGCCGCCCTGCCCCGAGAACTCGCCATACCCCTGCGCATCGCGCGGCCCGCCGAGCAGCCCGTCCCCGTCGAGATCCAGCCCCGTCGGCGTTCCCGCGTTCGGCCGCCGCGCGAACCGGTGCGGATAGCGCGCCCCCGCGGCCTCCAGCGCGTCGGCCAGTGCCCCAAGCGCGACACTGCCGTGATCGTAGTCCACATCCGTCAGCAGCAGCACGTCGGGCGCGACCTCGGCGATCTCAGTCATCACCGCCGCAAGCTCTCCGTCGCCAATGTCGCGCAGCAGCAGGCCGGGACCGTCGCGCGACAGGTCCGCGTTCCAGGTGGCAAGGCTCAGGGGGTCGGCATGCAGCGCCCCGGCAAGGAGCAGCGAGACGATCAGGCCGCCTGCAGATCCGCCTGCGCGTGGGCGCGGCGACGCTTTTCCTCGATCAGGCCGGCGATCCGCCCCAGCGCCACGCCGCGCATGATCAGGCTTGCGGGAAGAAAGGCCCATGCGCTCATCGTCCAGATCATCGTCTGTGCATTGGCCAGCGACAGCGGGTCGATCATCTCGGACGCCAGCTCCATCACCGCCGGAATAACGAATGGCAGAAGAAACCCTAAGGCGACGTTAACGTGGGCGTCCCGACGCAGGCGATAGAGGATATCCGCACCGGCGGTCGGGTCGAAGAGCGGCAGGTTCACCCAGAAATTGAACGCTCCGTTGCGGATCGGCCAGTTCAGCACCCGCACGATCACGACAAACGAAAGAACGGCAATCAGCGACACGAGATAGGACAGCCCCGCCCCGATGCGCACCATCCCGACCCGCTCTGGCCGCATGTCCCTGTCCGCCGCCAGCACCATCAGCCGCACCGGCGAATAGGGGAAATCGAGCAGCTGTCCCACACCGGCACCGAACCCCGCCAGCGCCGCGCCGAGCCGCGTCGGATGCACGTCCTGCCGCCAGATCAGCACCAGCACCAGCACCGTGACGAAGAGCGCCACGAAACGCAGGCGGTTGAACGGCGGCGCGTCTCGGAACTCGATGAACGAGGGGTAGTCCCCGACATATTCGACGAAGGGGAGGAAGGCCGCGACCAGGGCCAGCAGCGCGATCATCTGGGATCCGTCCGCGGTCACCCCCGGCAGGAACACCGCAGGCATCGCGATCAGGAACGCGATGAGAAAGGCCCGCGCACCGGCCTGCACCAAACGCTTGAACACCACCCAAACCCCTTCGGTCGCGCCGGGCCCTGATCCGTATCGGGGCCCCGCTTGTACCTGATCCCGCAAACAGACGCGGCGCATCTCACTTTTGCCCAATTTCTGCCCACATTCCCCGGGCTCAGCAAGGAACTCTTCAGCTAGGCGCCCGGAATGCGATACTTTCGTGGAGGAAACGGTGCCTTTTTGCATCATTGTTACGCCGCCGTTGCGCAGATGCTCCAGGGAGCCACAAGGTGTTGAAAAGTCGCGGGTCTTCGCCTGTTCGACCGAATTTCGAGGGGTTTGATCTAACGCGGGGCCGAATGAGTCAAACAGGGGTTGAACGGGCCGTGACTATACTGGGCCGATCAGGAGGGACGTGAAGATGCATCTGGCGATTACAACTGAAGAAGCCGTCGCGATGATTCCCGACGGCGCGCGCGTGATGCTCTCGGGCTTCATGGGCGTCGGAACCCCGGACGGTCTGGTCCGGGCGCTGGCCGCGGCCGGCAAGAAGGACCTGACCATGATCGTCAACGACGCGGCACGCCCGGACACCGGGGTCGGCCCGCTGGTGGCCGCCGGCTGCGTGCGCAAGTTCATCGGCAGCCACATCGGCGTGAACCCGGTGCTGCAGGAGAAGATGCACGCGGGCGAGATCGAGGTCGAGCTGGTGCCGCAGGGCACGCTGGTCGAACGCATCCGCGCCGCGGGCATGGGCCTTGGCGGCGTGCTCACCCCCACCGGGCTCGGCACGCTGGTGGCCGAGGGCAAGCCGACCGTCGAGGTCGAGGGCAAGACCTACCTGCTCGAGCCGCCGCTGCGCGCGGATTTCGCGCTGATCGCGGCACGGAGCTGCGATTACGTGGGCAACCTGACCTACATGCTCTCGGCGACGAACTTCAATCCGATCATGGCGCTGGCGGGCGAGGTGGTGATCGCCGAGCCGGAAGAGATCGTGCCGGTGGGGGTGATCCCCCCGGACGCGGTCAAGACCCCCGGCGTGCTCGTCGACCATGTGATCAAGAGGGCTGCGTGATGAAAGACATCCAGATCATGGATCCGAGGGAGATCATCGCCCGCCGGGTGTCGCTCGAGATCCGGCCGAAAATGCTGGTGAACCTCGGGATCGGCATTCCGACGCTGGTCTCGGACCACCTCGACGAAAGCATGGGCGTGTTCTTCCAGTCCGAGAACGGCGTGGTCGGGCTCGGCCACCGTCCGCCCGAGGGCATGACCGACCGCCACCTCACCGACGCCGGCGGCAGCTTCACCTCCGCCGTGCCCGGCGCCTCGATCATCGACTCGGCGTTTTCGTTCGGGCTGATCCGCGGCGGCCACCTCGACCTGACGGTGCTGGGCGGGCTGCAGGTGGACGCACAGGGGCATCTGGCGAACTGGATGATCCCCGGCGTCTTCGTGCCCGGCATGGGCGGCGCCATGGATCTGGTGACCGGCGCCAGGAAGGTGATCGTGGCGATGATCCACTCGACGAAGGGCAAGTCGAAGATCGTGCAGGAATGCAACCTGCCGGTGACCTCGCAACGGCGGGTCGATCTGATCGTGACCGAGAAGGCGGTGATACAGCCTCGCGACGACGGGCTTCACCTGCTCGAGACCGGTCCGGGGATCAGCGTCGCCGAGGTCGAGGCCGACACCGAGGCGCAGCTCATCATCGAGGGCGACATCCCGGAGATGGACCTCTCCCGCACAACCTGAACAGGCCTATGAATCACGGCGGGGCCGCGACGCGCGGTCGCGCCGACACAGCGCGTGCCGGTCGCCCCGTCAGGCACCCCTGCCCGCACAGGTGAAACCATCTGAAAAATCCGGACAGATGCCCGACGTCCGTCCCCGCAGGACCACGTCCGCCTCTTCATCTTGCCAGAAAAACTCCCGCCGGAGGCGTCCGGACCCCTGCCACACGCACCTGCGCCGGAAAACGGAAAGGCAGGGCGGCCACGAACCGCCCTGCCCCGCAGAGTGCATCCTGCCCGGGATCAGACCCAGGGACGGCTTTGCGCGGCCTCGGCCTCGAAGCTGTCGATGGCGCCGACCTTCTCCATGGTCAGACCCACGTCATCGAGCCCCTCGAGCAGGCAGTGCTTGCGGAACGGGTCGACCTCGAAGGCGAATTCCTCGCCATCCGAGGTGGTGACCACCTGCCGCTCGAGATCCACGGTCATGCGGGCGTTGGAGCCCTTGTCGGCGTCTTTCATCAGCACGTCGACAACCTCCTGCGGCATCACGATCGGCAGCATGCCGTTCTTGAAGCAGTTGTTGTAGAAGATGTCGGCGAAGGAGGTGGAGATCACCGCCTTGATGCCGAAATCCGCAAGCGCCCACGGCGCGTGCTCGCGCGAGGAGCCGCAGCCGAAGTTGTCGCCGGCCACGATGACCTGCGCGTCCCGGTACTGCGGCTTGTTGAGCACGAAATCGGGGTTCTCGGAACCGTCGTCGAGATAGCGCATCTCGTCGAAGGCATGGACCCCGAGGCCCGAGCGCTTGATCGTCTTCAGGAACTGCTTGGGGATGATCATGTCGGTGTCGATGTTCACCAGCGGCATGGGCGCCGCGATCCCCGTCAGTTTTTCGAACTTTTCCATATGTCTTGTCCTATTGTCAGGACGCCCGTCACCCGGCGGTGAAGGGGCCCGCGTAGGGGGTGCCCTCGACGTCCCATGCCTCCCGCGCCCCGGCGGCGGCAAGAGCCGCCGGCGAGGCGAGACAGGTCATGAGGACGGCAAGGCGCGTCATCAGGCGGTTTCTTTCTCGCTCATCAGTTCGCGCACGTCGGTCAGGTGGCCGGTGATCGCCGCCGCCGCCGCCATCGCGGGCGACATCAGGTGGGTACGACCGCCCTTGCCCTGACGCCCCTCGAAGTTGCGGTTCGAGGTGGCCGCGCAGCGCTCGCCCGGAGACAGCTGGTCGGGGTTCATGGCAAGGCACATGGAGCAGCCCGCCATCCGCCATTCGAAACCGGCATCGATGAAGATCTGGGCGAGGCCCTCTTCCTCGGCCTGGGCACGGACGAGGCCCGAGCCGGGCACGACCATGGCACGCATGCCGTCCTTGATCTTCTTGCCCTTCAGAATCTCGGCCGCGGCGCGCAGGTCCTCGATCCGGCCGTTGGTGCAGGAGCCGATGAAGACCGTGTCGATCTTGATGTCGGTGAGCTTCTGCCCGGCTTCGAGGCCCATGTACTGAAGCGCGCGCTTGGCCGCCTCGACCTTGCCGCCGGTGAAGTCCTCGGGCGCAGGCACGGTGCTCGAGATCGGCAGCACGTCCTCGGGCGAGGTGCCCCAGGTGACGACCGGCGCGATGTCCTCGCCGCGGATGGTGACGACCTTGTCCCAATGCGCGTCGTCATCGGAGTAGAGCGTCTTCCACCACGCCAGCGCGGCCTCGAACTGGGCGCCCTTCGGCGCGTGCGGGCGGCCCTTGACGTATTCGAAGGTGGTCTCGTCCGGCGCGATCAGGCCGGCGCGGGCGCCGCCCTCGATGGCCATGTTGCAGACCGTCATCCGGCCTTCCATCGACAGCGACCGGATGGCCTCGCCGCAGTACTCGATGACGTAGCCGGTGCCGCCGCCGGTGCCGGTGTGGCCGATGACCGAGAGCGTGATGTCCTTGGCGGTGACGCCAGGACGCAGCTGGCCGGTGATCTCGACCTTCATGTTCTTGGACTTGGACTGGATCAGCGTCTGCGTGGCGAGCACGTGCTCGACCTCGGAGGTGCCGATGCCGTGGGCCAGCGCGCCAAAGGCACCGTGGGTGGCGGTGTGGCTGTCACCGCAGACCACGGTCATGCCGGGCAGCGTCCAGCCCTGTTCGGGGCCGACGATGTGCACGATGCCCTGACGGATATCGCTCACCGGGTAGTAGTTGACGCCGAATTCGCGGGCGTTCTTGTCGAGCGCCTCGACCTGGATGCGGCTTTCCTCGTTCTCGATGCCGTTCTCACGGTCGGTCGTGGTCGGCACGTTGTGGTCGGGCACGGCGATGGTGCGCTGCGGGGCGCGGACCGTGCGACCGGTCATGCGCAGCCCTTCGAAGGCCTGCGGCGAGGTCACCTCGTGCACGAGGTGACGGTCGATGTAGAGCAGGCAGGTGCCGTCTTCGTCCCGCTGGACGACATGGGCGTCCCAGATCTTGTCGTAGAGTGTCTTGCCGGACATGGGTTCCTCTCCGGAATTTGGAATGGTCTTGCAGGCTGGGCGCAGGTCAGATGTCCCGCGCCGGGGCGGGCGTGACAGGCTTATAGCCGCGCGAGCACCGAAAAGGTGGCGCCGTAGAACCGTTCGCGCAAACGCACGCGGTCGCCGAGGTCGAGAACCCGAGTCATGACAGGCGAGATACAGGGTCTCCCCTCTCCGATCAAGGGGAACGACGGCCCCGGCCCGTCACGGCCCCGGCCTCGCAAGCGGGCCCGGGGCTGTCATGGGACTTGCCCGAGCGCCGGCGCGATGCAAGTCTTGGGTTCGGAAGGAGGACCGCCACACGATGAACCCGCTTGACGCCACGGGCGACCAGACCCCGTTCGAGGCCCTTCGCGCCATCGCGCTGCAGCTGCTGTCGCAGGGCGAGACCTACGCGGGCATCTTCCTCAGGCCCTGGAACTTCTACCAGGTCGGCATCGCGCTCGCGGTCTTCGTCGTGGCCCATATCCTCGCGCAGCTGGTGACGCCCCACATGCGGGAATGGATGCGCACCCGCGAGGGCTGGCCCGCGTGGCGCCTGCGCATCCTGATCGTGTTGCAGCGCCGGCTGCGGATGATCTTCTTCGTGATCCTGATCTGGCACGTGATCGGCATCATGAAGCAGCTCACATGGCCGTCACGCTCCTACCTGCTGACCATCATCGCCGAGCTCGGCACCGCGTGGCTGTTGATCGCGCTCGCGACCCGGCTGATCCGCAACCCGACGCTGCGGCTGCTGGTGCGCTACTCCGCCTGGGCCTGGGTGACGATCTCGATCCTCGGGCTCGCCGATGAGACGCAGGCCGTGCTCGACGGGCTCGCCATCGAGATCGGCAGCACGCGGCTCTCGATCTGGCTGATGCTGCAGGCCGCGGCGCTGTTGATCGCGCTGGTGGCCGCGGCGCGCTTCCTGGCGGCGGCCGCCGCCGCGAACATCCGTCAGAACGAGAACATGAGCCCCTCGATGCAGGTGCTCTCGGTGAAGTTCCTGCAGGTGGCGCTCTACGGTGCGGCCTTCTTCCTCGCGCTGAAGCTGGTGGGCGTCGACCTGACCGGCCTTGCGGTGCTGTCCGGCGCGATCGGCGTCGGTCTCGGCTTCGGCCTGCAGAAGGTGGTCTCGAACCTCGTGAGCGGCGTGATCATCCTGCTCGACAAGTCGATCAAGCCCGGCGACGTGATCTCGCTTGGCGACACCTTTGGCTGGATCAACGCGCTCGGCGCCCGCTATGTCTCGATCACCACCCGCGACGGCAAGGAATACCTGATCCCGAACGAGGACCTGATCACCGGTCAGGTGGTGAACTGGTCGCATTCCAACGAGTTTGTCAGGCTCGACATCTCCTTCGGCACCTCCTACGGCGACGATCCCCATGCCGTGCGCAAGATCGCGGTCGAGGCCGCGCTGGGGGTGGACCGGGTGCTCGCCAATCGCCCGCCGGTCTGTCACATCGTGGGCTTCGGAGACAGCTCTGTGGATTACATCCTGCGGTTCTGGATCCGCGACCCGACGGGCGGGCTCACCAACATCCGCGGCAACGTCTACCTGGCGCTCTGGGACGCGTTCAAGGAAAACGACATCTCGATCCCCTTCCCCCAGCGCGAGGTCCGCGTGCTGAACGAGAGCCTGCCGGTGGCGCGCACTCCGGACTGATCTGTCCGGTCGCTGACAGATCGGCAACGGGCGGCTCGTCGTCTGGGCGTTGGACATCCGGTCGCTCTGCGGTTGCCTCTTCGGCACCCGGCCGCTCGGCGTCGGGCTTTTCAGCGTCAGGCCATTCGCCGTTCCGTTCGGCACAACCTGCTGAGGCGGGCGTTTACCGTTCCGCAAGCCGAGTCGGGCCAAGCTGTTGTCATGAGACAGCGAACCGACGATTGGCGCGATGCCGCCAGCCCCCCTCATGGCAAGGCGTCCGGCCTGCATGTGCCGCAGCGCAGCCCCGACCCGGACGCGGCGCTCCCGATCTCCGCACCACTCCGAACGTTGCGGCTGACCGGTCCACCGCCCAGGCGCCGCGGCCATTCGCGCGGTCCCCCCGCCCCCTGCCCGCGCTGACGGGGGTCCGGACGGCAAATTCCGCCAATGACGGCGCGTCGCGGCTGACATCCGCGACCGCTGCCACCATAGTGCGCCTCGACCAATTAAGGGAGGCGTCATCATGACGGAAGAGATCGTCATTCTCGGCGGTGCGCGCACCGCCATCGGCACGTTCGGCGGAGCATTGGCCGGCGTGCCGCCCATCGACCTTGCCACCACCGCCGCAAAGGCGGCGCTCGAACGCTCGGGCGTCGAGGGCGCACAGCTCGGCCACGTGGTCTTCGGCCACATCATCAACACCGAGCCGCGCGACATGTATCTCAGCCGCGTCGCCGCGATGCAGGCCGGCGCCCCCGAGAGCGTGCCCGCGATGAACGTGAACCGGCTCTGCGGCTCGGGCGTGCAGGCCATCGTCTCGGCGGCGCAGTCGCTGATGTTGGGAGATGCCGATTTCGCACTGGCGGGCGGCGCCGAGTGCATGTCGCGCTCGCCCTACATCCTCCAAGACCAGCGCTGGGGCCGCAAGATGGGCGACATCCGCACCGTCGACATGATGCTTGGCGCGCTCAGCTGCCCGTTCGGCACCGGCCACATGGGCGTCACCGCCGAGAACGTGGCCTCCGAGCACGGCATCAGCCGCGAAGCTCAGGATGCCTTCGCCGTCGAGAGCCAGGCCCGCGCCGCCAAGGCCATCGCCGAGGGCCGTTTCCGCGACCAGATCGTCCCGGTCGAAATCGCCTCGCGCAAGGGCACGATCAGCTTCGACACCGACGAGCACCCCAAGCCGACCACGCCCGAGACCCTCGCGGGGCTGCGCCCGGCGTTCCAGAAGGACGGCAGCGTCACCGCCGGCAACGCCAGCGGCATCAACGACGGCGCTGCGGCGCTGGTGCTGGCCCGCGCCTCGGCCGCCCGTGACGCCGGGCTCACGCCGCGCGCGCGCATCCTCGGCTACGCCCATGCCGGCGTCCGCCCCGAGGTGATGGGCGTCGGCCCGATCCCCGCGGTGAAGGCGCTGCTGGCCCGCACCGGGCTGAGCGCCCCGGACTTCGACGTGATCGAGTCGAACGAGGCCTTCGCCGCGCAGGCACTGGCGGTGAATGCCGAGCTGGGTCTCGACCCGGTCAAGGTGAACCCCAACGGCGGAGCCATCGCGCTTGGCCACCCGGTGGGCGCGACCGGCGCGATCCTCACCGTCAAGGCGCTATACGAGCTCGAGCGCATCGGCGGCCGCAAGGCGCTGATCACCATGTGCATCGGCGGCGGCCAGGGCATCGCGCTCGCCATCGAGCGGATCTGATCCCGGGCGCCCTGGCCTGCGAACGCACCACCCTGCGCCCCTGACCGGGGCGCGGGGCAGACCCGGCCGCCGTCAGCGCAGCTCGATCGACACCCGCCCCGACTGCCCGGTGGCGTCGATGACCGACAGCGTGGTGAAGCCCGGCCCCCGGACCGGCGCCACCAGCTCGCCCCCGCGCAGCCGCGTGGCCACCACCTCGCCGTCGGCCAGCAGGGTGAAGGGTGCCACCCCGCCCCGCAGCTTCACCGGCACGCCCTCGTCCCCGGCGATCAGCGCCGCCCCGTCGGGCGGAAAGGTCACGGTCAGCGACGGTTCGGACGCACTGTCCCGCCCGAAGCGCTGCAACGGTACGGGCAGCATGGCGTTGCTCACCAGCAGCGTGTCGGGCGGCGGCGCGGGCAAGGGCTCGGGCGTGACGCGGGCGCGGCCCAGCGCCTCGAAGAGCAAGGGCGCCGCGATGTCGCCGCCGAAGGCCCCCGGCACCGGCGTGCCGTCCGGGCGCCCGATCCAGACACCCGCCACGTAGCGCCCGTCCCAGCCCAGCGCCCAGGCGTCGCGGTGCCCGTAGGACGTGCCGGTCTTGTAGGCCACGCGCCCCGGCGGTCCGGCCTGCGGCGGAGGCGGCAGCCCGGCGAGGATGTGCCCCACCTGCCAGGCGGAGCGGGCGCTCATCAGCCGGGCGGGGGCAGCCTCGGGCGCATCCGCCAGCCAGCGCAGGTCGCGCGCCTCGCCGCCGTTGGCGAGCCCGGCGTAGAGCGTCACCATGTCCCAGAGCGTCAGCCCCACCCCGCCGAGGCTCACCGCCAGCCCCGGCTGGCCGCCCGGCAGCTCGGGGTGCAGCCCCGCCGTCTCGAGCGCGGCCATCAGGTGCGCCGGGCCCATTGCCTCGGTCAGCCGCACCACGGGGATGTTGAGCGACAGCTGCAACGCCCGCGAGACCCGCAGTTCGCCGCGGAACCGACCGTCGAAATTGCGCGGAGCGTAGGTGCCGAACTGCACCGGCGTGTCGGCGATCAGCGTCTCGGGATGCGCCAGCCCGCGGTCGAAGGCGAGCCCGTAGACCAGCGGCTTCAGCGTCGAGCCGGGCGAGCGCAGGGCCCGTGTCATGTCGACGAAACCCTGCCCGCGGGTCTCGGAATAGGCGGGCGAGCCGACGCTGGCGAGCACCTCCCCGTTGCGGTGATCCGCGACGATGAGCGCCATCGACAGGCGCCGGTCGCGCCCGGCCATGTAGTCCGTCGCCAGCCGCTCGAGGCTTTGCTGCAACCCGCGGTCGATGGTCAGGTCGTGCCGCCCCGGCCCCAGCGCCAGCGCGCGGTCGGCCAGATGCGGCGCGATCAGCGGGAAGTCGTGCCGCCCCTCGGGAGAGGGATCGCGCAGGGCGGCACGCGCGGTGTCGCCGTCGATCACCCCGGCCCGCTGCATCCGCGCCAAGACCCGGTCGCGGGCGTCGCGGGCGGCCTGCGGGTGGCGGTCGGGCCGCCGCGCCTCGGGCGCCTGCGGCAGCGCCACCAGAAGCGCCGCCTCGGCGGGCGTGAGCCGCGAGGGCTCCTTGCCGAACCACGCCAGCGTGGCGGCGCGCAGCCCCTCGAGGTTGCCGCCATAGGGTGCGTGTTCGAGGTAGAGCTGCAGGATCTGCGGCTTCGACAGCCGCCGCTCGAGCGCCAGCGCCAGCCGTACCTGCCGCAGCTTGCCCGACCAGGCGCCGGTGGTGCCCTCTTCGAGCAGCCGCGCCACCTGCATGGTCAGCGTCGAGGCCCCCGAGACGATGCGCCCGGCCTGCAGCCCCTGCCACACCGCGCGCGCCGTCGCGATGGCATCGACGCCCGGGTGGTCGGGAAAGCGCCGGTCCTCGTAGGCGATCAGCATGTCGAAGAAGAGCGGGTCCACCTGGTCGAGCGACAGCGCCATGCGCCAGCGCCCGTCGCTCACGGTGTAGGCGCGCAGGAGCTGGCCGTCGCGGTCGCGGATCTCTGTCGAGGCGGCGCGGACCATCACCGGCAGCTCGGTCCGGTCGATCCAGTCGTCGGCCGCGTCCCGGCCCAGAGCCGCCGCCCAAAGGACGACGACAAGCGCGAAAAGCTTACGCATCCGTCTCCCACAGGCCCGGGTAGGTCGTCACGAAGCCGTTTTGGTCCACCACGAGCTGGGTGGCGTAGGCGCTCTGCTCGGCGTGGTAGGAGACGATGTTGCCGCGCTCGCGGATGTAGCTCTGGTCGAGCGGCGACACGGTCGGTCCCGGCAGCCGCAGCCAGGCCGAGCGGGTCGAGAGCCGGCCGACATCGGGCATCCGCCGCAGCGGCATCAGGTTGGTGGCGGGGGTGAAGGCGAAATCCACGTCCTCGCACCCGTCGAGCTGCGGCTGCGGGGCGCCATTCAGCGACCATGCCCCGCCCTCGCAGACGAGCTTCAGCTTAAGCTCGGTGCCGGCGTGGGTGCCGGTCACGTCGGCGCCCAGCGTGCGCCAGTCGGAACCGATGCGCACCACGTAGTCGAGCGCTGCCCAGCCCGCGCCGTCCCGGAACCGCGCGTGGCCGACCAGCATGTATCCCCCGTTGAGAAGGGCAAGGCGGCACTTGTCCTCTCCGTCCCGGTCGAGCGCGCGCCAGCGGGTCGTTGCGATGGTCTCGGTCATTGGATGTCCATGGTTCCAGAGGCGGTGGTTGCGCGGAACTCGGGTCGGTACATGTCCTCGACGAGCGCCGCGGGGTGGTGGAAACGCCCGGGCGAGACCGCCCGCACGATGTAGGCTAGCCGGATCGGCGCGCTTCCCTGCTGGTCGACCGCCGCGAGGAAGCGGTCGCTGCGGAACTCGGCGTGCCGGGTCTCGGCCGGTTCGAGCCAGTCGAGCCCACGGATGTCGCCGGCGCGGATCAGGTTCGGGTTGTCGATCTCGAAACCGGCGGGCAGCGGGTCGTCGACCATCAGCCGCGCGCCGCCGTCCCCGGCCGGGCGCACGGTCAGCACCGCGACCATGCGGTCGCCCTGTGCGACGGGGCCGGTGATCGGCGTGCCGTCCATGGCGAAATACTCGCGCGTCAGGGCATAGCCGTAGCCGCCCGCCTCGGTTGCCCCCTCGGGCACCCCGAGCGCGGTCACTGTCATCGGCACCGGGCCGGCGCCGGTGTTGGTGATCGCCGTGGGGTCGAGCGCGTCGCCCGCGATCCGCCGCACGAAGGGGCCCGCCACGGGGGTTCCGTCCACCGCGATGCCCGAGGCAGCGGGGTCCTGCACCAGCGCATGTGCCGCGAGCAGCGACCAGCTCTGTTCCTGCGTCGAGAGCGGCCGGTCGGCGCTTGCGATGCGGGTCACCAGTGCCTCGCGGTCGACCGCCTGCGAGCGCGCCTCGACCGCCAGCGACAGCACCCCCGCCGCATCGCGCAAAGGCGTGCCGTAGTCGGCGCGCCAGAGCTGTGCCTCGTTCTGCTGCCCCGCGAGCCGGGCGGCAGCCTTGGCGAAGAGCCGGTCGGCGCGGGTCTGGTCGCCGTAGCTTGCCAGCGCCGCCCCGAGCTGCGCCTGCGCCAGCGGCGTCGCCAGCGCCTCGGCGCGTTCGTCGGCGTAGTAGCGCAGGTCGCCGATGGCCGCCTGCCCCGCCCGCGCCAGCACCATGAGCGCATAGGCGATGTCCTCACCTCCATTGTCGAAATCCGGCGCGTAGGCGATGCGGTTCTTGAGGTTGGCCAGCGCCGAAGCGAGCGGCTGGGCCGGCACCTCGATCCCCGCGGTATCGGCCCGGAGCAGGAAGTCGGTGACATAGGCGTCGAGCCAGAAGTCGCCGGAGTCTGCGCTCCAGAGCCCGAAGGCACCGTTCGCGGCCTGCCGGGTCAGCACCCGGGCGATGGCCTGCTTCACCCGCAGACGCGAGCGTTCGGCCCCGCCCAGCCCCAGTGGCTCGGCGATGGAGGACAGGTAGAGCAGCGGCAGCGCCTGCGAGGTCACCTGTTCGGTGCAGCCGTAGGGGTAGCGGTCGAGCGAGGCGAGCAGCCCCGGCGCGTCGAACCGTGCCAGCGGCCCGGCCGAGACGATCACCTCGGCGCTGTCGGGCCGCAACCCGGCCAGCGCCTGTCCGTCGAGTGTGAAGGTCTGGCCCGGGTCGAGCGTGAAGCGCCTTGTGATGCCGACAGACGGATCGTTGGCGCGCACCCCGACCGTCAGCAGCTTGGTCAGCGTCTTGCCGCCGGGCGCGGTGAGCGTCACGCGGATCTGGTGATCGCCGGGCGCGGCGGCGGTGAGCGGCAGCGACAGGCGCTGCGTGGCACCCTGCTCGAGCAGGATCGCGGCAGGCCCGGTCGGCACGTAGACGCCCTCGGCCGTCACCTTGAGCGGCATGGACCCCGTGGGCCCGCTGGCGTGGGTGAACTCGAGCAGCAGCCGGGTCTCGTTGCCGGGCGCGAGGAAGCGCGGCAGCGAGGCGGTCACCACGACCGGGTCGCGCACCAGCACCTCGGCCTCGGCCTCGCCGACGGCACCCTCGCTCCAGGCGATGGCCATGAGCCGCACGGTGCCGTTGAATTCGGGCATGTCGAAGCGCACCTCGGCGCGGCCGTCCGGACCCACCGTCACCGGCCCCGAGAAAAACGCGACCAGCTTCTCGGTCGGTGGCGGCGACTGCAACCGCAGCGATGCATCCGCGTCGCCGCCCGAGCGCAGCGTCCCCATGGCTCCGGTCATGCCGTCGATGAGCCGGCCATAGATGTCGCGGATCTCGACCCCCAGCCGGCGCTGCCCGAAGTAATGCCCCGAGGGGTCGGGGCTGTCGAAGCCGGTGAGGTTGAGGATGCCCACGTCGACGGCGGCCAGCGTCACATGCGCGGTATCGCCCTCGGCCACGCCCGCCACGGTCACGGCGGCGGTCAGCGGGCCGCGCGGGTCGCTCTGGCGCGGCGCCTCGATGGCGACGTCGAGCGAACGTGCGCCGGGCTCGATCCCGGCATGTGCGAGGCCGAGGCTGCGCGCCGGGTTCTGCCCCGCCGCCACGTCCATGGGCCGGATCACCTGCGCGGTGACATAGGCGCCGGCGCCCCATTCCTCGGTGACGGGCAGGTCGATGACCGTCTCGCCCTCGGGCACCTCGACCGCCTTCATCGCGATCACCCGATCCGAGAGCACGGTCACCAGCGCCTTGCCCGCGTAGCGCGGCACGATGCGCAGCTTCGCGGTGTCGCCGGGGCGATAGTCCGGCCGGTCGAGCGAGAGCTCCAGCGTGTCGGGCGTGGCCACCGCGTCGGCAGGGGCGTACCAGCCAGCCTCAAAGCCCACCGAGCTTGCCACGTAGGCGCCGCCCGTGCGCTCGACCACCAGCTCGTATTCGCCCCAATCGACGTCCGCGGCCACCCTCAGCGGCTCGGCGCCCAGCGCTGCGCTGCCCGAGGCCACGGTCTCGCGCGTGGTG
>NZ_JAATOS010000542.1:0-2577 GCF_011806505.1 Salipiger sp. HF18
TGGCGCGGGCGCTCGGGGCCCGGGTGACACGGAGCGACGATCTCACCGCGCTGGCGTTGTTCTGGTCCGGGGCGCCCACCGAGGACGCCGCGCTGCGCTCCGAGAGCCTGCCGGACGGCTGGTGCTACGCCGCGCCGCTGTCGGGGGAGCGGCTGGTCACTGTTTTCCTGACCCCTGCCGCCGCGCTGCCCAGAGGCGCCGCCGCGCGCAGGGCGCTGGCGTTGGAGCGCATCTCCGAGAGCCGCCTCGCGGGCGGGCTCTGCGCACCGGCCCGAGGGCTTCCGCGCCATGGCGGCGGGGAGCCAGGTCACCGAGCCGAGTTTCGGTCCCGGCTGGGCCGCCATCGGCGACGCGGCCATGGCGTTTGATCCGCTGGCCTCCGCGGGCATGACCAAGGCGCTGCTCGACATCCGCGAGACCGTGGGAGACCGGGCGCTTGCGCCCGACGCCCTAGCCGAGCGCCGCCGCGACCGCTTTGCCGCCTACCTTGCCGAACTCAGCGACGTCTACGCCGCCGAGCAGCGCTTTGGCGGCCCGTTCTGGACGCCGCGTCAGTCGTCGTAGGTGCCGGCCAGCGTGTGGCCCATGCGCGCCATGCGGAAGAACTCGCGCTGCGCGTGGCTCTGCCAACCGGCCTCCTGCGCGGCGCGATCCTCGGGCGTGTCGGGTGCCTCGCGCGCGAGGCCCGCCATCGCCGCGACGCCCCGCAGCTTCAGACCGGCGGTCGCGGCACCGAGGACCTCGACATACAGCTCGGAGGGCACGCCCGGCAGGGCGTCGGGGCCCGGACGACGTTCGATCACGCCCCTTTCGCCGAAATGCGACACCATCGAGGTCATCTCGTCGGGCCCGTATTTCTGCAGCGGGACGTACCAGTTGCGCCGCTCGGCAAAGGCCTGCTGGCGGGTCGCTTCGTCGAGCGTGCCGTCCATGACCCGCGCGTAATTCTCGGCGGTCAGCACGTGGTTCGGCACCCGCACCGGCCAGAAGGTCGGCAGGTTCGGATCGTAGCCGCGGTTGTAGCCTGACCGGCAACTCGCGGTATCCGCCTGCCACGGCAGCGCCATCCAGCGCGTCAGCCCGCCGGGCACCTGCGCGTTCAGCGGCCCGTCGGGCCCGAGCGCGCGTGCGCTGGTGAGCATGGCGCCGTAATCGGGCTCGGGGTCGTTGGCGGGGCGGGCACGGATGCGGAAGGGCTTCTCCCAGATCGAGATATGGCGCAGGGGCCACGTCACCTCGATACCCGGGTGGAACGCGTCGGCGAGGCAGAAGTGCAGCGCCGCGCGGTCGAGCGTCGAGGGCTGGTCGGCCAGCGCCACCGCGTCGATGCTGTCGGGCCCGGGCGCGACCTGTCCCCAATCCTCGGTGAAGTCGCCGGCCACCCATTTCTGCATCCGCGCCGCCGCCGCGGGCCAGAGCGGCAGGCCGTTGGCCGGCAGCGACGGCGGGAAGGTCCCGAAGGCATCGCCGTAGAGCCATGGCCAGCTGCGAAGCGCCACGCCGTCGCCCGAGACCGGGCGGAAGGCGTTGAAGATGTCGCGCCGCAGGCCGCGGTAGACATCCGCCGCGCCGTGCTTCCGGGCCAGCCGGTCGATCAGCGCGGGATCGTGGAAATCCATCGGACCGCCTGCGCCGAAATAGGCTGCAAAGCCCTGGTTCACCCATTGATGCGCGGTCATGCGCTCGAGCAACGGGTAGATGTCGCGGGTGAACGAGACCTCGGCCGCGGGCGGCGTCCAGCCGGCCTCTTCCCAGAGCTCGGTCAGCAGGTCCAGCATGGTACGCCAGCCGATCAGGTCGCGGGCGTAGTTCGGCGGCGCGATCACCACCCAGGCGCCCTCGCAGGGCACGGTGTTGCCGTCGATGCGGACGCTCGCGGTCACCGGCCCGTCGCAGGCCTCGTCGTACCAGCCGGTGGCGTTGCCGAAGGCGTCCGTCTCGGAGGGGACATAGACCGGCAGCCCGGTCGGAGAGCCCGAGACGCCGAGCCCGCTCAACACGCGCAGCCGCCCCGTGGCATCGGTGTGCAGCTCGCCGATCATCGCGTCGGCGGACTGGCCCTGGTAGGTGAAGGTGCCGTGCAGCTCCTGCTCGGCACCCGCGCCCGTGACCGAGTGCGGCCCCGGGTCGATGGTCAGGTCGGAGCGCTGGTCCGCCGGGTAGTCCGGGTTGCGCCGCTCGAGCGAGAAATCCGCCGCCGCGGGCAGGTCCATGGCGGCGCGCAGCTTGTACCAGCTGGCCTTGCGGGCGGCGAGATGCGCGGTCCAGGTGATCTCGGCGTTGGCGGGGGTCAGTTCGGCCACCACGTTGCCTTCGCCGTCATAGCCGTAGATGCGGAACTCCGCCGCCTCGCGCTTCAGCAGGCCATCTGCATGAGAGCTGCCGGGCGCCGCGGGGGCGGGCGACATCACCTGAGGCCCGACGTAATACTCCCGTGCATTGCCCATACGGGCGATCCCGAGGCCGGGGTGGATGGCGGCGCGTACGATGGGTCCGGGCATGTCAGGCTCCTCCTTCTGACGGGGTCATGGATGGTGATGGCGGCGGGCTTGGACTCTGGTCGGGTGCGCGCCGCAG